>JAGRAL010000324.1 GCA_020434605.1 Bdellovibrionales bacterium | reverse complement strand
AGATAACTTACGCTTTCACTAAAGTAGCCGGGTAAATACTCATTTAAAAAGCCTGCGATAAATAAATAATTATATTTTTTTATTTTCGTAACTGCATGCATGGACGGTTGTGTGTTTGTAAGGGCGTTTAAGAAATCTGCTTGAGACAACGGGGCACTATATCCGAATGAACAGGAGATCAGTATCTTACTAAGGATTATAATTATCGTAGCCATAACCTAGTCTTATTCATTATGTCTTTGTTAGACAAAAGAATACTCATTGATTTCAGACAATTTAAGGAAATCAGACGCTCTGCAAACATAAGATATATTGCACTAAGTAAAATGCTGGCCTTTAATTTTAATACACGGAGGGAATATGAATTTATTCGTTTTATTCATCACATCGATAGTGATGGCATCACAGGGAAATACAGCAAAAGTACAGGGATTTTTACAAGACAGGTTAGCAGAGAAATCTTTTATCACTGCGCCAATACTTGTATATATGAAAGATACAGCTGATTTAACAATGATTTCTGAAGACATGAGCGTCGAAGAAAAACGCAAACAAGTTTACGATCTATTAAGAAACACAGCTATGCATTCGCAAGCATCTTTGAAATCTTTTTTAGATTCTAAGAATGTATCTTATAAAGCATTTTATATTACAAATGTGATTGCGATTGATTCTGCGGGAGCAAGCCTTATTGATGAGTTGTCTGCGCGTGCAGATGTAAGAAAAGTATCTTACAATCCATCGATTAAACACGATGACTTGCAGCCTAGCATTGAAAAAATAATTGAGTCTATTACAACGGTTGAATCTAGTTTAACGTATGTAAAAGCTGACCGAGTATGGAATGAACTTGGTGTTAAAGGTAAAGGGATTGTAGTTGCAGGACAAGATACTGGCGTACAATGGGATCACCCAGCGTTAATACACCAATATAGAGGTCTTAGCGATAAGGGTACGGATCACAATTACAACTGGCATGATTCGATCCATGCAAATGATGGTGGTAATTCATGCGGCAGCAATCTGAGCTCTCCTTGTGATGACAACCAACATGGTAGCCATACAATGGGAACTATCGTGGGCTCTGATGGGGGTAATAATCAAATTGGTATAGCTCCAGAAGCGAAATGGATGGCTTGTAGAAACATGGATGCTGGTGTTGGAACACCCGCTACCTATATTGAGTGCTTTGAATTTTTCTTAGCGCCGTATCCAATTGGCGGAAATGCAATGACGGATGGTGATACATCAATGGCTCCACATGTGATTAATAATTCATGGGGTTGTCCTCCAAGTGAAGGTTGTGAGGGAGATGAATTTGTACCAGTTCTTAAAGCACTAGAAGAAGCAGGTGTGATGGTAGTTGTGTCTGCGGGTAATGCAGGTTCAGGTTGTGGAACTATCGAAGATGCTCCAGCTCATAATTCTGCTAACGTATTATCAGTAGGCGCGATGAATCACCAAACAGGTCAAATCGCTAGTTTCTCTAGCCGTGGGCCCTCTAGATTTGATGGAGCTATCGGACCAGGTGTTGCAGCTCCAGGTGTGAACATTAGATCTTCTGTTCCAGGTAGCACGTATGCGCAATTCGGTTGGAGTGGAACATCAATGGCTGGTCCGCATGTAGCGGGTGAAGTTGCCTTGATGTGGTCTGCAAATCCAAAATTGATTGGGCAAGTTAAAAAGACTAGAGATCTAATTTATAAAACTGCTAGAGCGAAGGCCGCGAGTGTTTCTTGCGGGGAAGATGTAAATGCAATTCCTAACAATACGTTTGGACATGGTATTATTGATATCTACGAAGCTGTAAAAGCAGCACAAGCTCTTGAGTAGTTAAAATATATTTTCACCCGCATTTCTTGCGGGTGAAATCTTTAATAATATAACACCAAGGACGAGCCAGATTTGGTACTTTAGTCTAACGTGAGGAAGTG
>JAGRAL010000323.1 GCA_020434605.1 Bdellovibrionales bacterium | reverse complement strand
CTTAAAATTACTGTTAGTGTAGGAAGTGTTGAAAAAACGGTATTTGCAGGAATTAAATCAAAGTACTCACCGGATCAACTTGTTGGTAAGCATGTTGTGCTAGTAAATAATTTGCAGCCACGTAAGATGAAGTTTGGTTTATCTGAAGGTATGCTTTTAGCTGCAAGTGATGAGTCGAGCGGTCCTTTTTTATTAACTGTAGATGACGGTGCTAAAGAAGGCTTTAAAATTAAGTAATGACGTTAGAAAAACTATATGAATTAGCAAAACGAGTAGAGAAAGAGGGAGAGACTTCTTTCTTAGCTTTTTTGGATGGTTTTTTACAGATAAAGACCAGCGAACCAGATATCTACCAACGATTTAGAGGAATTGTCGAAGAATTGGCAGCAGATTTCTCATTTGAAGGCTTCTACCCTCTCTTAGTATTTTTTGAAAATAAATTTTTAAAGTCCGTTAAGGATGAAGACTTCTTACAAATAGAAACTACCGATTCTAATGTTGGAGTGAAACATCAGGGCGTTATCGTTTTGCACAACTTAAGATCAGCTTTCAATATAGGTTCCATTTTGAGATCAGCAGAAGCTTTTGGCTTCAGTGAAGTAGTGCTTACAGGCTACACCCCAGGCTTAGATAACCCTAAGACTAAAAAATCATCGATGGGTGTTGAAGAAAATTTAAACATTAGATCTGAATTATCTATCGAAAAAGTCTTAGAGTCTTACGGTGAAAAGGGATATGATATTTTTGGTATTGAGACACACAAAGAAGGAAAGTCTTTAGAAAGTTTTACCTTTCCAGAAAAGGCAGTTTTAGTGTTTGGAAATGAAAGATTTGGAATTTCTAAAGAAGCCTTTTTATATATTGATGAGTGGGTGTATATTCCGCTTATGGGCGCAAAAAAATCATTAAATGTATCTATTTGCGCAGGAATTTGTATGAACCATTTTGTAGTAGGCTTAAAGCAATAGTAGTAGTAGTTGTGACAGTGGTATTATTATGGAAAGTTTTAATTTAAAACCAATAGGCTTCTTTCATTGTGATGAGAAAAGTCCGCACGATCTTCCTAGGCAAGCTGTTAGTAGCCAAGGAAATATTGGAAGGATCGAGTTCAAGCATTTATTTCCTATTGAACAAGCACTAGAAAATATTGAAACATGCACGAAGCTTTGGCTTATCTATGTATTCCATCGAAATAAAAATTGGCGTCCAAAAGTACAACCCCCAAGGGGTTCACATAAAAAAGTTGGAGTCTTGGCAACACGTGCGCCGTATCGACCTAATCCAATCGGTCTAAGTTGTGTGGATTTTTATAAAATTGAGGGTTCAAGCCTGTGGGTAAAAAATCATGACTTATTGGATGGCAGTCCCATATTAGATATCAAACCATATCTATCTTTTTCGGATGCGTTTCAAGATGTTTACCCTGGCTGGATGAGAGATGATAATACATTTGAAGTCGTTATTTTGCCTGAAGCCGAAAGAAAAATAGCCTGGCTCAGCGAAAGAGTATCGGCCAATTTAACCGTTGTACTTCATGATCAACTGGGTCTAAACCCCTTTCAGTCAAAAAGAAAACGTGTAAAAGAAATTGATCAAAATACATTTGTTTATGCGTATAAAACTTGGCGTTTTTTATTTGAAGTACAAGACCACACAATTTTAGTACAAGACGTTTATTCAGGCTATTCAGATGAAGAAATGACGATGATCAATTTGGATC
>JAGRAL010000322.1:851-3281 GCA_020434605.1 Bdellovibrionales bacterium | reverse complement strand
GGGCGTAATATCAGAGCGCTTGAAATGGCTTGCGGTGTAGATCTAATTGTAGATGAAACTCCGGAAGCAGTTGTGATTTCTGGTTTTGATCCTGTACGACGTGAGCTTGCAAGAAGAACGCTCGAAAAATTAATTGAAGATGGTCGTATTCACCCTTCGCGTATTGAAGAAGTACTACATAAAGAAAAGAAGGATTTGTTTAAGAGTATTCAAGTAGACGGAGAAAAAGCTTGTTTTGACTTAGGGGTAGCTGATGTGAATCCTGAGATTTTAAAACTAATCGGAAGTTTAAAGTATAGAACCTCATACACGCAAAACAACTATACTCATTCTATCGAAGTTGGTTTCATTGCTGGTATGATGGCGGCTGAATTAGGCGCGGACGTAAAGGCTGCCAGAAGAGCAGGCTTGATGCACGATCTTGGTAAAGCATTAGATCACTCAGTGGCTGGCTCGCACGCAGTCATCGGAGCCGACTTTGCAAAACGTTACGGTGAGAACGAATTGGTTTGTCACGCGATCCGTGCCCATCATGAAGACGAAAAACCAAATCACGTGATTGCACATCTTGCGCAGGCGTCCGATGCATTGTCATCAGCCCGCCCAGGAGCTCGTCGTCAACAGATGGAGTCTTACGTAAATCGCTTAGAAGAACTAGAAAGTGTTGCAAATAGTTTTGATGGAGTTATCAGATCGTTTGCTCTTCAGGCAGGACGTGAAATACGTGTTATCGTTGAGGGTAGTAAAGTAAACGATACTAGTGCTGTGATTTTATCTCGTGATATTGCTAGAAAAATCGAAAAAGAGATGACGTATCCAGGACAAATTAAGGTGACAGTAATTCGCGAAATAAGAGCTGTAGATCACGCTAGGTAGAGGAAGAAATGAAAATCAAATTTTATCCTTTAGATAAAGAATTTGAAGCCAGTAGCGATGAGTCAGTTTTGGACATTGCCAAGGAACACGGCATTCAGATTAAATCAGTATGCGGAGGACTTCCATCGTGTGCTGAGTGCCGAGTGCAAATTAAAGACGGGGAGTTTAATGTATTTCCTCCGTCAGAAGAAGAAATGGCTTTGATCGGTACCGCCCACTTTGTGGATAGGTCTAGACTTTCTTGCCAGCTAAAATGTTTCGGAAATATCACTATTGATTTGACCGAGCAAATCGAAAAACAATCCCGAGGGGTTAGTACTAAAAAGCCTCGTGGAAAACATGTAGACACTAGCCAAAAAGAATCGTTTGCAGTTGAGGGCTCAATTATTTTAGGTGGAAAAGAACTGGATATATTTGGTTCTTCTAATAAACAGAACCCAGAAAAGCTAGAGCAAATGGTTCAAGATGAGCGATTAGAAGATGCAGAGACAGCTCGAATTGAATTAGAGCGTATCAAAAGAAAACACAAAGAAAAGTAATATAAAAGACGGACTGTAAAATACAGTGTAAATCTACTTTACAGTCGTAGACCTATCTATGCAGAAATACCAGTATATTTGAAGTTTTGCATTCTGCTTGTATGCAAATAGACTTAGCTACTTAGAGCTCTACGGGAGCTCTGGTACACTCAGTGCTTTATAAATGGCTATAAAGTGGTGTTTCTTAAGTATAGCAAATTCGTTGTCTTATTTAAAAATGCCAAAAACTAAATATAAAACTGGGGGATAAAAATGAGACATTCAAATCGTATAGGTTACGCTCTTTTACTGGTAATAGGCATGGGATTACTACTTAGCTATCAAAACTGCAGTGATCCAAAATTAGTAAAAGTGAAGGCATCTAATGTTCCAAAGTGCTTAGATGAAAACAAGAACTTAACAATAGTATCTAGTGTTAACACGACAGCATCAAGCTTGTCTGAAGGGCGATCAGACTTTCAAGTGTTTGAAGTAAAGGATGGTGTTTTAAAAGCATTCGTTCCTGAGTCACCAGATAGTAATATTGTGCCTGAGTGGACAAAAAATGATAACCCTCCTCAACTCCCACCTCTTGGAGATGATGAGTTAAAGAGTTTTAATGGTATTGCTGGGGTTATATATAATACCAACTTAGAGTACAATGACTGCCGAGCTGAAGAAATTAAAGCAAAGATGCAAATTTGCGGAAATGATTTAGTACTTAATAAATCATTTATGGTTGGTAATTGTTTACCGATTCAGTGCGAAGAGCATGGTGTGGTTGCAGAATTTGGAGAGCTTGGTGAGTTTTTTAAAGCTGGAGATTGTGATGGTGGGTGTCAGTCTATAAAAAGATTATGTCAGGCAAATGGAGAGTTTGGACCTCCAGTTGATGAAAATGGAAACCCAATAGAAGCAAATGTTGATGAGTATCAAGAGGCTAGTTGTAGAGTAGACACACCTGTTGGTGGATGTCCTATCGATCCAGAAGACGGCGGGCCAGGACCTCAAGAAAATCTTGTATGTCCACAGATTG
>JAGRAL010000322.1:0-841 GCA_020434605.1 Bdellovibrionales bacterium | reverse complement strand
ACCATCAGATTGGATTAATAAATATGGTTGCAGAGAAGACTTAGGCCGTTGTGGATTTCCATTTCCTGTAAATGCACAAAAGAAAATCTTACTATCAGAGGATAGTCCACAAGCGGGTGGAGTGATGAGAATTAAACCTGTGTCAACATTTGATGGTATGCTAAATTACTTTGCAGATACAGCTTTACTACACGGTACAGAAGGACAACTGGTTTACTCAAGTATTAGTAAGTGTCCAAATGATTTTGGTGTCGATAACAAAGCATACTTTCCGATGGGTAGATGTAAAGCAACTTCTGCAGGTGCACACTTACAATTTAAGGTTATCGAGCAGCAGGATGTGGGTAGTTTAACAGAGAGAGATTTAGCTGGCTGGTGTATACTAATAAAAGATAAAACATATTACTTTAATACAACAGTTTACGATGGTTTTATGGATGGAATGCTTCCTCTTACTCCGGGTGCACGCTGTGATGCCGATACCTGTGGTATAATTGGTGGTAGTTTATATGACTAGATTATCGACTAAGTTTACTATGCGAGGCCTATGAAATCTCATCAGGCCTCGTAAGTTTTTTAAAGACCAGACCTATTACTTACTATTATTAAGCAGGGTAGCTTGCTCAGGGACTTGATCTTCAAATAGTTTTTCAAGAATCAAACAATACCCTGTTTCGATGCCAAAACTTTTTAGCTGACTTGAAAAATAAGAATATCTTAACTCTACTGGTTGCTCAAAAGATTCGTTCCATACTGTTTTCACAAGCTTTGAGGAAACATCTTTAAACAAATAGGTTTCAAAGCCTGTTTTTGCCTCGATATGTCCCTTATCTTTATAAGA
>JAGRAL010000321.1 GCA_020434605.1 Bdellovibrionales bacterium | reverse complement strand
ATTTTAATGGTTAGCGGAATATCAATGGCCTTTTTAACAGTAGAAAGCATGCGCTTTAGGGCGTCTAAATCTTTTAAAATGGCCGATCCAGCTCCTTTTTTTACAACTTTTGGAACAGGACAACCAAAATTCATATCAACAAAATCAGCCCCCAATTCTTGGCATTTTCTAGCAGCTTTTGCCACAATTTCAGGTTCTTCCCCAAAGAGCTG
Organism: Bdellovibrionales bacterium; assembly: GCA_020434605.1. Lineage (GTDB taxonomy): Bacteria > Bdellovibrionota > Bdellovibrionia > Bdellovibrionales > UBA840 > JAGRAL01. The sequence continues at coordinate 2,920 of JAGRAL010000321.1, read as the reverse complement.
AATACCTACTGGGCGTTGCATTTCATCAAACTTCATTAGATTTAAAGTACGATCGTTTGCGTACTCAATCCCATTGGCAGAAATAAGTTCTGTAATTACAATTCCCGCACCCATTTCTTTCATAAAAGAGCGGTAAGCAGCATCGGTAATACCTGCCATAGGAGCCAAAATAAATGGGTTCTTCTTAAGTTGCTCTAAAAGCATGCAAAATATGTATCCGGAGGCAGGTTCAGGGTCAACGGCTGAATGGATTAAAGTAAAATTTCACAAAAAAAAGACCCAGATTATGCACTTACAAAAATAAGGATGTGTATAACCTTTATCTCTAATTCGTAGCCGTAGGCGTTTCAGATAAAGACTCATTGCCAAATAGATCCTATTCATTGCCACAAGAATATTTGTCTCAATATGAGACTGAAATTGGACCTCAATTTGCAATTTATTGCGTTGGGGGAATCACATGAAATATTATCAAATATTCTTGTTAGTCATATTTTTATTAAGTACAGGCTGCTCTAGTGCCATTAATGCAATTAGCAGCTCCATAGATAAAATTAGCGCCTCAAAAAACTTTCAATCTGGTGGATCGAGTTGTCAGGCTGAAAACCACCGCCCCCTTAACATTGCTCACCGAGGTAACGAATCCGAGTGGGTGGAAAACTCAATCCCCTCTTTTTTAAGTGCTGCGCAAGCAAGAGCCGACCTTGTAGAACTTGATGTGGTTTACACTAAAGACGATGCACCTATTGTTTTTCATGATCAACAATTTAACCGCCAAGTGATGGACTGCGGAAGCAATCAAAATAAGTATGTTAGAGAGTTAACTTACGACCAAATTACATCGTCATGTAAATACAATACCAATTATTTACCAGACAACACGACTATAATTGCAAACCCTAGTTTACCAACCAGAACCATTCCAACTTTAGAGCACGTATTAAATGCCATGGTAAAAACAGATACAGGAGTCTTAATTGAATTAAAATCATTTGCACAAAGGCCAAACCCCGCTATCCCTGGTGTAGTTCCAGTGCCAACTAATATTGATTTGAAAGTCTTAGATCTATTAGCTAGTAGAGATCCCGAGCGAGTATGCGCTGGCTCGTCTCCACCAGCAAGTGCCATGGCTCAGACCTTTAACTGTTTTCAAAAAATACAGATCATGTCTTTTGATACTGGTGTTGTAGATCAACTATATCATGCAGCAAAAACAGATCCTAGATACGCTAGTTTAAAAAACATTAAATTTATAAAATTAGTATGGCAAACGCCAGAATATATACAACGCTTAGCAAATCCACAGTATCAAAATACGTATTGGAATACTGATGGCGTAGGTTTTTCTAAAGATTTAGGAGAGGGAACTTACGATGAGACAAGGTTAAAGGACTTTTTAGAAAATCTAAATTGTAATTTTGCACCTGCAATGGGTAAATTAAAATATATTTACACAGTTACCAATGTTGAAGAAATTGAATCGATTGCTAGATCCGGGGCAAGCGGAGTTGTCACATCCAAGCCGTATTTGTATCCTCTGTGGCCAGGAGAAGCCAGTAGACCACTCGCCGCACTACAAGCACAAGGTTCGGTTTTTGCTGCCGGTTACATACAAGATATTGGTAGAACCTCTGGCCCTTCTAGATGGGAATACACGCCTGAGGGAATCGTACAGTTATCTAATATTCTTGGACCCTTTGGACCGCAAAATCAAGCGCGCATGCCCTATGAAAGAGGAACACAGTTTTTATTGGGCCTAGGCCGCATTCATCAATCATTTTTACCTACTAATTTTAAAATCTCTACTACAGTTAAAAACTTCGATAACGATGGTGTGGGAATTGTATTTAACCGAGAAAATAGCAGTAGTTCTTATATCTTCGAGTGGGACAGAGAGATTCATACTATGACTTTATATCGCACGCGAGACCAAGTTGTTGAAGGTAATACTATTACAAATGGAACTATATTAGCTACTTTAGATAGAGCCTATGAAATCAATCAAGACTATCACATAAGTATAACTAGAGAAGATGATCGCCTGCAGGTAGTGGTCGACAACGAAATTGTTTTTGATCTCTATTTACCAAGTGTCGACCCAAGTCCACTTGGCTTACAGCACGGTGGATGGGCTGGGCCACTTACCAGAGGACACCAAGCTCTGTTTAAAAACTTTAGAATCGATCCGATCGAAGAGGATCTTGTTGAAGAGCCAGAGGTTTCTATTAAAGCTAGTCTTGATGGTAACTTTATTAGTGACTTACTTTTGTGCCCATCAGTTGCTGGAAACAATCCAACTTGGCCCACAGCTTTATTTTGTAAAACTGTGACCTTACAAATCAATGCTCCTAACAAACCAAGCGATGTGTATTTAGGAATATTCGCAAAACGCGCAGATGGTTCTTATACATCAGGTATATCTTGTCATAAGCACAATACATTTTTGGTTTCTATACCTTGGATACAAACACAAGCTTACACGTTTGAAGTCCATGAAATCGGTACAGACTCTTCTCTATGTAACCAAAGACTGGGGCCAGCTTTAGATGCTGTCACGGTGCAGCCGCAGTTTTAATGTACACAATTTATGGGGCAGCCAATATATGCTGCTCCTCAACCCGGCCATATAGGATTAGATGCAATATCTGATTCTAATCCTGAACCACTTAAAACAAATTTTATATCGTCTCGTTGCACTCTCTTGTAAGTAGCTCTAGTATCCGGTACGTTCCGCCTAGGAGTTCAAATGAAAAAGTTATTATATTTATCTATATTTTCTATACTCACAGCCTGTTCTACTTTGCCCAAGTATTGTAATACAAATGGGGCCTATTACTTAGGTAGTCTTGATGCCAAAAACTGGAATTCATCTAAACACAACTTATCAACCGCCCCACGCTGTATTGGAGACTTCGGCCGG
>JAGRAL010000320.1 GCA_020434605.1 Bdellovibrionales bacterium | reverse complement strand
TTTATTCAACTAATATGGTGAAGCTGAAAAAATCTTTAAATCTGTAATAGCAGATTATCCTAAGTCAAAGTACGCAAGTTTCTCAGCAAACTTGATTTTAGATATCTATAACCTTAAAAAGGACTATGCGGGTCTAACAGCTGCAGGGGAAGCATTACTAGCTGATCCATCGTTAAGAAACAGCGATGCACTAAAAGATGTTAGTAGCGTACTTGAGAAGGCGAGCTTTAAAAAGGCACAAGATCTTGAAGGTTCTAAAAAATACTTAGAGAGTGCTAAAGAGTTTCAGGCATTTTCTTTAAAGCATCCAACTTCTGCTTTAAAAGTAAGTGCCGAATATAATGCCGGTGTTAACTTTGAAAGAGCTGGCGAGTTTATGCTAGCGTTAGCAATGTATAGCAGCGTAAGTAAAACTAAGAAAAAAGGTAGTGAGAAAGAAGTTAATAACTCATTATTACTACAAGCAAATTTATTTCAAAAAATTGGAAGGTATGTTGATGCGGCAAGAACTTTTGAGGTTTATGCCAAAGCAAATCCAAAAGATCCTAAAATTGCAGACATTTATTACAATGCAGCTACAATTTGGGAGGCATTAAATAACTCTAGTCGTGCCATTGATAATTACGAGTCGTACTATAGAGCTTCACGTAAAACAAACAGAAGCGAATCGATTTTTAAGATAGGGTTGATTTATTTAGATAAAAAACAGTACACCTCAGCTATTAACAAGTTTAAAGAGTTCATTGGACAGGTTGGTGTTAGCAAAGAATCTTCGGCTGAGGCCCATCATTTAATCGCTAATAGTTATGAGAAGATGAATGATGATGGCAAGGCAATGTACTGGTATCGTCAGATCATAAGTAAGTTCTCAGGGGTTACTGGAAAATCAGTCAGGTACTACGCTGAAGCAAGATTAAAAGTGGCGTTGCAAGATTACAATGCATACACAGCTTTACGTTTTCCAAAAGACCCTAATCAGCAGGCGAGTGTTTTAAATCGTAAGTTAGATCTACTGAATAGATTAAACAAAAGCTTCACTGAAGTTGTTAAGTTAAACTCTGGGCCGCAAATTGTATCGTCGCTATGCTGGCTAGGAAAAAGCTACGAGCACTTTGCAGACTCAGTTGAAGGTGCACCAAAACCTAAAGGCCTGAGTGCTGATGAAACAAAAGCTTATGAAGAGGGAATTAAGCAAGTTACAGCTCCTAAGAGACAAACTGCAATAGACTTATATAAGCAGGCTTACAACAAATCGATAGAATTAGAATTTTATAATGCAGAAACGGTTTATGCATACGATGCCTTGGCAAGAAACAAGCAATCAGGCTTTGTATCGGGAAGAGATTATCCGTTTGATGAAGCTAAAATTGATGTGGGTGACTTACAATGAAAAAACTAATTTTTTTATTTCTTGTTTACGGTGTAGTTGGCTGTTCATCCTCTCAAAAATCGACAGAAGCCGAATCTAGTAAAAACACTAGTCAGCCCGAAGCTAACGCTACTGCAGAGGAATCACCGGCGATTACAACAATTGATACCGGCGAGGCTACAGTTGAAGTTGTAGCTCCAACGAACAACTATCAATCGGATGTAAAAAAAGCTTTCGCAGCAAAAGATGGTAAGAAAATTGAAAGTCTAATATCAAACAAGCTATCAAAAGAACCGAGTGACTTGTTTTCGTTAAATGCACTTGGTGTGTACTACTATAGAGGTGGCGCTTTAAAACTAGCTAGATTAGTTTGGGATAAGGCAACTAAGGACCATGGTCGTAACGCAGCGATAAATAATAATATTGGTGCATCTTTTTATTCTGATGATGAGGAAAAAGCGATAAGTTTTTTTAAAAAAGCTCTACAGTCTGAATCAGGCAATCCTTATGCAAACTACAACCTAGGCAGTCTATATCTAAAGTACAAGAACTATAGCGCTGCCGAATCAGCTCTAAGAGTCGCCTACGGTAAACTAAAGTCGTATGATGTAGCGAATAACTATGCATTGGCATTAAGGGGAAATGGTAAAACCAAAGACTCGATAAAAGTCTATGAGACAATTATTCGTACAAATTCAAATCAATATCAGGCATTATTAAACTATGCCACCCTCCTTATTGAGGCGCAGCAATCACTTGATCAAGCTAAAGATAGCTTAAATAGAGTGAAATTTATGACTGAAGATCGAAGTGTACTGCGTTATGTGGCGGAGCTAGAAAGAAGGTTGGGCAAGTAATGAAAACTTTACTGTATATAATACTAAGTTTTTTTGTGTTTGCGACATCTTCGTATGCGCAACAAAAAAAATCTAAGAAAACAGTAATTAACTTCGATGATGAATTAGTTGAAGGGGATGTAAGCAAGCCAGAGCTGTCTTATTTGCTGCAAAAAAAGCAATTTAATTTTGGTAAATTAATTA
>JAGRAL010000319.1 GCA_020434605.1 Bdellovibrionales bacterium | reverse complement strand
GATCTCAGCAAAAATTTGAATATAAGACGTAGTTATTTCACCGTCTCCTGGCTTGATCAAATTGATTTGCTCTTGAATTTTTCTTTGCTTTGTATGTCCCATATTTTTCATAATCTTATCTAGTTTTTCAGGGCCAAAACCAAAGCTAGCGGTTGCAATTGTAAGCTCTTTTAAATCAGTAAATATTTCTTTGATCACTTCATCACTGGCAGCAAAAATTTTATCTACGCTTAGCATTTTTTCACGGATCGCTCTTGCCCATGCAGGAGACTCTGCTTCGATCAACGATAAAAACTTTTCTTGCTTAGAAACCCCACTTGTCTCAATAAGTTCAAGTAGTTGCGTAAATCCGCCCTTTTTCTTGTAACGTGCAATAGCGCTCATAAGATGATCTCCCTTAAATCCTATCGGTATAAGGGCTATAACATTTAGATTTTACTATCTTATTTTACGTAGAAGCCGCGAGTTTTGTGGACTCAATTAAAAAATATAATCTGGCTGCGGAGCCGCACAGTAATCACTGTGTTAAATTGATACACCCTAAATACTCTCTATTTACAAGAATAAGAATATGGATGATTCGATACGGCAGCTAAGAGTTGAGCTGGCACCTGATTTCCATAAAGTTGTCCAAATGAAGACCTAACCAATGCTTCATTTTTTGATTTGGTCAAAACATTCCACTTTAGGTTATCACCACGAGTATTTGACTTAAGGTCAAAGTAATATGCGTCGGAATCACAGGATTGATTGATATCACTAAACTTAAAGGTAGCAGGGCTTCGGTTTGAAAATTTAGTTCTAAATTGTACAGACTTATTCTTTAGGTCATACAATATTTGCCACTGTGTACGTCCCACATCTTGCAAAGAATCTAGTATCGAGAACCCTATACTATTATTATCAGATGCCAAAACTTTTTGAGCCAAGGACGTAGCCCTAACAAAACGATCTAATGACCTGTATGAGTTTGGTACTGGTAAACTTCCACCAAACCCTTCGAAGTCAGTAATAAATTCTGATGAAGCTCTATATGTGCTGTTAGTAATACTTGGGTAAGGCAAATTGTTACCATAGTGTATATCAGGTTTTCCAGCGATATACTCTACCGTTGCACAGTTTAAATTTGCATCACAAACAAAGTAGTGAACATTAGCATAAACCTTTGATACACGTACATTATCAATGTTTTCTATTACTTCTTCTATACTTGCATAGTTATCTAATTGGTATTGAATCCACTGTAATTCATTGATAGTTTCTCGGGTATCTCTTGCTGGGTATACGGTTGTGTTAAGCCATAAGATTTCAACAGCCAGTCCCTTTTCATTAATTCCACCATTTGGAAACTCTCTTCCATATTGGTTAAATGTGATACTTGAGTACTTTGAAGTCCACTGATGAGGACTATCGCTATTACGAACCACCATGGATGTTTTTTGGGTCGATTTTGCATTTGTCATAATGTAACCGTCAGAAATATCCCAATCGTAGTTTTTAGCCATAATGCCTTGTGAAGGGATTAAAAAACTTGAGCAAGCAAATACATGGGATAAAACAGTGAATACGATAACGATAAATGACATCAGCCCCCCTTAGCCTATGCACTATATTTACTACGTTACTAGATTTTTAAATATAGCACTTATAAATATAGGCGATTCCGCCACTTAAAGATACAAAATCAACTTTATGAAAAGCGTTAGTACTAAGGGCCAGTGCCACAAAGTCTTTGCGGCAAGGGAAATTAGAGCTAGAGTCCTCTAAATACGAATACGCCTGTGGTTTACCTGTTATCAGGCCCCCCACTTTAGGAAGAACATATTTAGAGTATAAATTAAATGCTTGAGAAAAAATGGGAAGATTAGGTTGTCCAAACTCTAAAACCATTACACAACCACCAGGGCGTGTAACACGAGCTAATTCTGACAAACCTTTTTTAGGGTCTTGTACGTTTCTAATACCAAACGCAATGCTAGTGATATCAAAAGACTTATCCTCAAATGGAAGGTCCATAACATCTGCCACGCTAAATTGAATATCATAGCCTTTAGCGCTTGCTTTTTGCGGAGCTGGTTCCAGCATTTCAGCGCAAAAATCTGTACCTACTACTTTGCCAGCCTTAACAACTTTTTTAAATTCTATTGCTAGATCACCTGTTCCGGTAGCACAGTCTAATACAGAATTTCCTACACTGGCTCCTGACCACTTTACTACTTTCTTTCTCCACAAGTGATGTATACCAAACGAAAGATAGTCATTGGCCTTATCATATCTTGAGGCGATTTCTTTGAACATGCTTTTTACTTTTGTAGCGTCAGGACCGTTATAATCTACAGACATTGAATCAACTCTCTTTGCGATAATTTAAGTAAAGATTTTATTTCAGACACAAGCAAAGTGTAATCATCAAAAGTTAACGCTTGCGGACCATCTGACAAAGCTTTCGCTGGCTCAGGATGAACCTCAACCATAATACCGTCTGCACCACTCACAACTGCTGCCTTTGCCATAGGTATTACTAAATCGCGTCTTCCTGTTGCATGAGATGGATCAACAAAAACCATAAAATCTGTATTTTGTTTTAAATATGATACGGCTGCCAGGTCCAATACGTTTCTAGTTTTGTTATCAAAACTACGAATACCTCTTTCACACAAAATTACATATGGGTTACCACCAGCACGTATGTATTCAGCGGCATTTACCCACTCATCGATTGTCGCAGAAAATCCTCTTTTTAAAAGTACTGGCTTTGCAACTTTCCCCAAGTCCTTTAAAAGGCTGTAGTTATACATGTTGCGAGACCCTACCTGAATCATATCCACGAATGAATCTAAGTCTTCCATTTGTCTTGGATCTGTAACCTCAGCTACAAATGATAGGCCAGTTTTAGCTTTGATTTTTTTAACAAGCTCATAGGCATCAGCACCCAAACCTTGAAACGCCGAAGGGTTTGTACGTAGCTTATAAACACCACCACGTAAAAAAGTGACACCTTCTTGCTTGATGTGAGAAGCGACCTTATCTAATTGCTCCTCAGACTCTATGGAGCATGGACCTGCAATTAGGCTAAAGGTTTTATTTTGCTGAGAAAAAAAGTTTTTCCATTCCATAAGATAGCTCACTTGTATAACTTTTTATGTAGTCAGTGTCACATTAATATTATAGATAATTACTGGTACTTGATGACTATTTGCTATTAGTTTAAACAATAGAGAGTGATCTGATGTTACAACTAGATAAACCAGGGGCTTTATTACAAGCTACTGAAAATACTATGTATTATGCCACTCCCACTAACGAGGCGGTAGATGGTTTTCTATATCATAACAGTTTTTGGTTAGAAACACCTCAGTGGGTCCCAGTTAAAATTCAAGAGGTTTCACTTCAATCTCTTCGTGAGACCCTTAGGCCCGAAATGCCCGTAACGCTTAAGTGGCAAGCAGCTAGTAAAGATACCTTTAAAAGTGATTTCATAAAGATTCAAAACAAAATCCTTGAGGGCAATTGGAAAAAAGCAGTTCCAATGACCTATGAAATTGCAAACAACAAAGAGGGACTTTTCAAACATAGCTTATCGCATCTATTGCAGTCTTCAGGTAGCGGCTTTATTTACGCGTACTGGGGAACTGAGACTTGGTTTTTAGGACTTAGCCCCGAGACACTCTACGAGTGGAATGGATCTGAGATACAAACACTTGCCGTCGCTGGCACCTCCCACGTGCAAAACAAAATTCAGCTTTTAGATACTAAAAAAGAACGTCTTGAGCATCAATACGTGGTCGATGGAATCAAAGAAATTTTAGAAAACGAGGGGCATGTAGATATTGGCAAGACCGAGACGTATCAGGTAGGTCCACTAGAGCATTTAAAAACAAAAATTTCTGTAAAGTGTAATTCTCTTTCTCAGACTCCTGAACTAATTGAAAAATTACACCCCACCCCTGCCCTGGGCTCATACCCACTTACATATCGTAGAGAACCCTTACGATCCATCTTAAGCCCTCGACCTAATTTAGTCTTTGGCTCGCCATTTGGTTTGATTACAAAAGATTGGCACAAAGTAATTGTGGCTATACGTAACTTACAAATGCTAGACAACAATTTATACCTATCTGCTGGTTGTGGAGTCGTCGCAGAATCTGTGTTAGAACAAGAGTGGTCTGAATTACATTCTAAACGACAGGCCATCAAACAAAGGCTTGGACTTTTATGACAAACTTAGAGTGGGCATCAAACATATTAAAAATCTTAGCACACCAAGGTGTAAAACAAATTTGTATTTGTGCTGGCTCTAGAAATAGCCCATTTATTGAAGTCCTTGATCAACAGCCTGATTTGAAAGTCTTTTCATTTTTTGAAGAGCGTGAGGCCGGATTTTTTGCGTATCAACAAATCAAAGAACACAATAGATTAACTGCTGTTATTACTACATCTGGAACGGCGGTAGCTGAACTATTACCTGCTTGCATTGAATCTTATTATAAGCAAATACCTCTTATTATTATTAGGTCCGATAGGCCTAAGTCATTTCGAGGTTCAGGTGCCCCACAGGCGATTGAGCAAGTAGGCATTTTTTCTACTTATGCAAAAACGATAGATTTAGAGATTCAATCCTCTGCTGAAATTGCCATTTCTCTAGACGCCCCTAATCATATCAATGTTTGTTTTGCAGAACCACTTGTCAGTGGAAAAGTTCCTGAATGGGAACATACAAAAAATGCTGCGTACCAAAAAACTATCCCCGCGGGAAAAAAGTTTTCAGGTGACATAAAAAACCCTCTTGTAATTGTTGGTGATATTTTTTCT
>JAGRAL010000318.1 GCA_020434605.1 Bdellovibrionales bacterium | reverse complement strand
TTTGTTTTTATGGAAACCAGCACGCTTGCATTTATTAACCAGTATGATGTTAGACCCAATCGCCTTTTTTACGAATATTTAATTTATCCAAAAGAAGTTTTTACTACTCTTATTAAGGGTGATCCAATTGGTTTACTTATTTTATTAGTAGAAGCTATTTGCCTTCCGATTTTATTTCGTAAGGTATTAAAAAAATACTATAGCGACTTTTTTAATACCGGATGGCTTACTAGGGCCTTAGCTTTTATTGTCTTAGTTCCATTTACCATTCTAGCTGCTAGAGGCACTCTTTCTCCTAGGCCTTTTAATATTAGCTCGGTTTCATTTTCAACAACCAGGTTGGCAAACGAGTTAGCATTAAACTCTACTTACAGTATGCTTTACTCTCTATACCGAGAGAAAAAAGAAAAAGATCCTACAAAATTTTATGGAAAAGTAGATATCAACACTGCTCTTGATTTAGTAAGAGCCAGAATAGCCCCTTTTAATAAAACCTTCGATAACAAAAATTTACCACTTGAAAGACTTGAAGAACCTATCACCCCAGTTAAGAAGCCGTACAATGTAGTTATATTTATGCAAGAAAGTTTAGGAGCCGAGTATGTAGGGCATCTTGGTGGTTTGCCTTTGACCCCTCACCTGGATGCTATCTCAAAAGAAGGCTTAACTTTTACCAATATGTTTAGCACAGGAACAAGAACCGTAAGGGGCTTAGAAGCCATAGTGGCTAGTTTTTTACCAACTCCAGGCCCTAGTGTTGTAAAACTAGAAAAAGCTAAAACAGATTTTTTTACTATAGCCAAAGCTTTAAAACAAAAAGGTTACACCACTGAGTTTATATATGGTGGTGACAGTAATTTTGATGAAATGAAATCATTTTTAATTGGTAATGGCGTGGATCACTTTTACGACCAACCTACATTTAAAAACCCAAGCTTCACAACTGAATGGGGTGTTTCTGATGAAGACTTAGTGTACAAAGCTAATGAAGTTTTTAAATCTCACGGAGATAAAAACTTTTTTGCTTTACTACTATCAACCTCAAGCCACCATCCTTGGGAGTATCCGGACGGTCGTATTACACCTTATGAGCAACCTAAAAACACTTTTAACAATGCCGTTAAATATGCTGACTTTGCCATTGGTGAACTTTTTCGTTTAGCTAAAAAAGAAGAGTATTACAAAAATACTATTTTTGTCGTTATAGCTGACCATAGCACTCGTGTGTTTGGAGATGAGTTCGTACCTGTTAGAAAGTTTCATATCCCTGCTGTTATCGTTGGTCCTAACGTACCCAAAATGGTTTACGAAAAGCCTGCCAGTCAGGTTGATATCGCACCTACAGTCTTAGCTCTATCAGGCATGGAAGTAACACAATCTGGTTTAGGAAGAAATGTCTTAAGATTGCCAGAGTCGGACCCAGGAAGAGCTGTTATGCAATACTACAACAACTTTGCTTACTTGCTGGGTAATGACGTGATAATTTTAAAACCTAATGAGGAGCCAAGTTATTTTACTTTAAAAGATTTTAACCTTATTAATACAAAAGCAAAATTTTCTTTTTTAGAAGAAGCTCGAGCAAACGCCATATTGCCTTGGTATTTGTACGATCATAAAAAATATTAGCCATATACGCTTTGTGCCAAGGACGCGTCTAAGAATTCATAATTTCTAGTCAAGTCCTTATTATTCATGATCTATGCAGCATCATAAATGGATGAAAGCCTTGCATCGTAGTCTTATCGGCGTAAAATACCATCATGAACACAATACGAGTTGCATCACTACAATATTTTATTCGCCCCGTACGTTCTTTTGATGACTTTGCCCTACAAGTAGAGGCCTTGGTTGAAACAGCCCATGATTACAAAGTCAAACTACTGGTTTTTCCAGAATACTTTACAACACAACTATTAACCCTCGGTAATATCAAAAGACCCATTGCAGAACAAATTCGTGATTTAGCTGGCCAAGAAGATCGGATTGTTGATTTTATCGCAGGACTTTCAAAAAAACATAAATTTATTATCGTCGGCGGAACCTTGCCTGGATTTAATGAAGATAAATCTAAGGTCTTAAATAAATGTTATGTGTTCTCGCCAGATGGTAGTCAAAACATACAGGCAAAATTACATATGACTCGTTTTGAAAAAGAGGAGTGGTTTGTTAGCTCAGGTTCAAGATTAAGGATTTTTGAAACTGATTTTGGAAAATTTGCCGTAGCGATTTGCTATGATGTCGAGTTCCCAGAAATCGCGAGGACTGCAGCAAGACTTGGAGCACACTTTTTAGTTGTACCAAGCTGTACCGATGACCGCCAAGGATATTTGCGCGTTAGATACTGCGCCCAAGCCAGAGCCATAGAAAATCAAATGTATGTTATTCACTCCCCAACTGTAGGTTCACTACCAACCGTGCCTGCCGTATCACTAAATTATGGACAAGCCGCCATATACACACCTAGCGACTATGCGTTTTCTAGAGATGGTTTATTGGCTGAAGGCGCCGTAAACCAAGAAAGTATGGTTATTGGTGAGATCAATTTAGGTCTTATCGATGAAGCTAGAAAGAATGGTACCGTTTTACCACTTAGGGACAGTCAAACTACAGAAGAATTATTAAAGGTAGTAGATCATGTCACTCTCTCTAACTGAAAGTAAGTATATACTTATTAACCCAAGACCAAAACACTTTGATCAAATCCAAGATTTGTGTAAGAGGGTTTATCCTTTTTCAAAACCATGGTCGATCGAACAACTAGAATCACACCAAGCCTGTTTTCCCGACGGACAATTGATTGTTATTGAAGAAGAAACTGAACGAGTTGTGGGATTGGCATTTAGTTTAATCGTAATGTGGAACGATTATTCTTCGCAAGATAACTGGAAAGATTTTACCTCTGGTGGTTTTTTT
>JAGRAL010000317.1 GCA_020434605.1 Bdellovibrionales bacterium | reverse complement strand
ATTAGCAAGAGCTTTATGCCTTTTGATTTACGTTGTTAGACATTTTTTTTTCTGTTAGATTTGGGCATATGATTTTAAAACGATGGCAAGCACCAACAATTCCAAGCCCTGAACAAATGAAGATGCTGTTTTTTGCAGAGGGTTTAAAGTTTACTGAAGAGGTTTATCCGGCTAAATCTGAGATGGTAAGCCATAAGCATCCTTTTGATGAGGTGAGGATGATTATATCTGGCGGTCTTATATTTAACTTGTCAGGTAATAAGGTTTTATTGAGACCAGGGGACCGCATTGAGATCCCGTCAAATACACAGCATGAAATGTCTGTACATGGCGATCAAGATTGTCACTCTATAATCGCCTTTAAGGTTTTCTAGAGCTCTACTTAGAGAGCTCTTTTCTCTTAAAATATTTTTTAACAAACAAGGCAGCAGTCATGTCTCCGGTAACGTTAACCGTAGTTCTGCCCATGTCTAATAGTCTATCGACACCAATCACAAGCGCAATACCCTCTGGCGGTATACCAACCATGGCCATTGCTGACATTAATATTGGAATAGATCCACCTGGAACCCCTGCCACACCGATAGATGTAAAAAGCATTAATAGAATCAGCGAAATATAGCCAACCAGACTGATATCAACATGAAAAACCTGCGCTACGAAGATGGCGGCAACCATTTCAAACAAAGCTGTACCATCCATATTAACTGTAGCACCAAGAGGTACGCTAAAATTTGTGATTGTTTTAGATACATTAAAATCTTCTTCTAAAACTTTTGTAGTTGTAGGAATCGTCGCATTACTAGAGCTTGTACTAAATGCCGTAACCATGGCGGTTGAAGCTTTTCTGTAAAACTCAATCGGAGAAATTTTCAGTAAAAACTTTAGAACTAATGGGTAAGTTATTAGTAACTGCGCTAAATAGCCCACGCAAACCACAAGAACGTACTTTGCTAAGTTATCGATAATTTCAAACCCTAACTTTGAAATAGAAGTCACCATCAAAGCTGCTACAGCATATGGTGCGAACTTCATAATCCAGCCAACAACAAGGATGGATAAATCACTGATGGACTCTAGAACCTGCGTAAATGTGTCAGAAGCCTTGTTATTTAAGTGCAAGAGCCCAAGGCCCACGATAATCGACACAAAAATAACAGCCAGCATCTCACCGCCTGCGAATGAAAATAAGATGTTTTTAGGGATGATGGCTGACACTAGCCCTGGCCAAAGTGATTCGTTTACGTGAGAGCTTTTTTCTACCAGTGAAGCAACTTGTGAAGCCATCTCTGCTCTGGATGTATTCATTAATTCTTCAGAAATTCCTGCTCCCGGTTGAAACGCATTGACCAAAACCTGTCCGATCAAAATGGCAACTAAAGTAGTAGATATGTAAAATAGCCCCAACCTTCCAAACACCAAGCCAATGTTTTGACCTGAGCCTAGAGTTCTGACTCCTACAGCTAGTGAAGCAAATACTAGTGGTACAACGATCATCATTAGTGCGCGTAGAAATGCAACTCCCATTGGTGTAGCAACGTACTCAATAGTCCAATTAACCCATGCTTGATCGGATAGTTTATTAAAAATAATCCCGATCGCTGTCCCCACGACTAAGCCAATGAATATTTTAAAGCTATGACCTTTATCCATATCTTGATCTCCTCCATAAATTTTGCCAAAAATTTTTGATAGTAAAAAAAAACTATCAAAGCAATCGAAATATACTTTAAAGGCCCTGTGTGGCTCTTGAGATGAAATAATGAAAAAATTTTATATAATTTGGTTTATGACTTCAGCCACTTAATGAATTCGTTAATATGTTTTTCGTAACCTCGATCTACGGGTTCGTAAAACACTAGATCTTTTATTTCTGTAGGCAGAAATTGTTGTTTAGCATAGCCCTTTGGGTGGTCATGTGAATATAAGTAGTCTTTTCCGTAACCAAGATTTTTCATTAACTGAGTGGGAGCATTACGAATTCCTGTGGGAATTTTTAGGTTTCCACTTGCTTCAACTTCTGCTTGCGCTTTTTTGAGAGACAGATATGAACGATTGGATTTAGGAGCAGTTGCAAGATAAGTTACTACCTGTGCTAAATTAATTGCACATTCTGGAAGACCAACAAATTCTACCGCTTGCATACCTGCTGTCGCTATACCTAGTGCCTTAGGGTCAGCATTACCTACGTCTTCGGAAGCTAAAATCACCAGTCGTCTGGCGATAAAAAGTGGATCTTCTCCACCTTTAAGCATACGAGCGAGGTAATAAATAGCCGCATCTGCATCACTGCCACGAATAGATTTAATAAAAGCAGAGATTGTGTCGTAATGCGAATCATTACGATCGTAGACAAAGGAATCTTTAGATAAAAAATCTTTTAACTTTATATGATCAAATGGAAGCAAAATATTTTCATCCGCTCTTAGGTAGTTTTCTATGTACTCTATACTATTGATCAACGTCCTAGCGTCGCCGTCTGCGATTTGTAATAAGTAGTCTTCTGCATCCTGGGTGAGAATATCAGCTTTGTTTTTTTGCATAATAAGAAAGGCGCGATCTAAGATTTTACGCAAAGATTCAGTATTGTGTCTTTCAAACACAACTAATCTTGAGCGACTTAATAGAGCCGATGTTAATTGAAAAGATGGATTTTCGGTGGTTGCACCTAAAAAGGTAAACACGCCCTTTTCGATATACGGTAAAAGAACATCCTGCTGCGCTCGGTTTAAGCGGTGCACCTCATCTATAAAAACCAGAGTCTGCGTTTGGTACATAGCTCTTTTTTCTTTGGCACGCTCTCCGATTTCTCGAATTTCTTTGGCTCCAGTTGCAACAGCGTTTAACGATAGAAAGTCCGCCTTGATATACTTTGATAATAATTCTGCAAATGTGGTTTTACCTACTCCTGGTGGCCCCCATAGAATTAGATTAGGTACTATTCCTTTTAAAATCATTTTTTTTAGAGGAGAGTTTTCACCTAAAACTTGTCCTTGCCCAATAAAATCTTCTAAAGAGCTTGGACGCAACCTATGAGCAAGGGGCGCGTTATCAGATTTATGATTTTGTGAAGCATGGGTGAAAAGTTCCATGCCTTTATATACATTGATTTACTTATACTGCATAGCAATTTATGCGTTTAGATATTCACCCTCAGCAACTCGTGGGTATTTGCTTTGTAGCGTTAAGACCTCAGAGTTCTTACCGCGCAAATATACAGATGAGCGATTGATTTGACTTGGTTTTTCGAGGCCAGCAACTTCTAAAAGCTCTTTAAAAGCGTGCATTGTTTTATCGTGAAACTGATAAACTCTAACACTCTTATTTTTAACATCCAATCCTTTGTAATAGCGAGGTAAAGTGGTAGCTACACCTGTTGGGCAATGGTTTGTATTACAACGTAAAGCCTGAATGCAACCAAGTGCTAACATCATTGCTCTTGCAGAGTTCACAAGATCTGCTCCAAGCGCTAATCGCTTGAAAATATGAAAGCCTGTTAAAACTTTTCCGCTGGCTATGATTTTAATATCTTTTCTTAATCCATAACCCGTCAGACAATTATCTACAAAACTTAGACCGTCTTCTA
>JAGRAL010000316.1 GCA_020434605.1 Bdellovibrionales bacterium | reverse complement strand
TCCACGGGCTCCCCACATTATTTGTTAACTCTAAAGGTGCTGCACCCGTTCCACCTTCACCACCATCGACAGTAATAAAATCAACTAGGGTCTGCGTTTTTATCATTGCCTGGCAAATTTCATGAAATTCTTCATGTCTACCTATGCATAGCTTTATGCCAATTGGTTTTCCGCCAGATAAATCTCGTAGTTTTTTTACAAAATCCAATAAGCCTGTAGTGTCTTTAAAAGCTGTGTGCTTTGGAGGTGAGTACACCGTTTTTCCAATAGGTACATGACGAATATTAGCTATTTCTTCTGTGACTTTTGCACCGGGCAAAATCCCTCCATGCCCTGGCTTTGCTCCTTGCGATAACTTGATCTCAATCATTTTGACTACGTCTTTAGTTGCTTTTTGTTGAAATAGATCCGAGTCAAAATTACCATCTTTATCACGGCAACCAAAATACCCTGTTCCTATTTGCCAAACGATATCTCCACCACCTGATAAATGGTATGGACTAATCCCACCCTCTCCTGTGTTGTGAGAAAAATTACCAAGCTTAGCTCCTATATTTAACGAGCGAATGGCTGTCGGGCTTAATGAGCCGTAACTCATTGCCGAAATATTTAGAAGTGATGCTGAGTATGGTTTAAGACAACTTTTTCCGCCTATGGTAACTCTAAAATCATCGGTACTAAGACTTGCAGGATATAAGCTATGGGGAACCCACTCATAGTCAGGGCCATAAACATTTAACTGGGTACCAAAAGGTATTGTATCAGGCGCAGCCTTTGCTCTTTGGTACACAATGGACCTAAACACTCTAGGAATGGGTTTACCATCAGTTTCAGACTCAATGAAGTATTGTTGTATTTCTGGGCGTACCATCTCGAGCATATAGCGAAAGTGCCCAAGAATCGGAAAATTTCTTCGAATAGTTTGGGATTTTTGTAACACATCAAAACAAGCAATTACATATAGAACTGCAAGTATTGCCAATAAAACCCGAAAGATGAGGCTGTATTGAGATAATATTATCAGCCCAACTAATAATGGCGTTGCCAAACAAAAAAAGATACCGCGCATAGAAACTCCAACAAGCTAGCGCGAGATCTTATGGATTATAGAAAATCATTTTGCTCGTTGATAAGCTCTTCTTCGGCTCCATCTTTTGCAAATGCTTTTTCTAAATTCATAATTCTAGGAGTAACGAACATCATTAGTTCATTCTTTTCTAAATCTCTAGATTCTCGCTTAAATAAATAACCTAAAACTGGGATCTTCGATAACAAAGGTACCCCTTCATCTAAATTTCTTTGATCACTTTGGTAAATACCACCAACTACTGCCGTTTCGCCGTTATTTACAACTACAGTGGTATTTGCCTTACGCTTAAATATCGGACGACCATCACCCTCTACAGCACCAACGAATTCTCTTGTTAGTTTTAATCCCATGATCACAGAACCTTGCGACGTAATTTGCGGTGTCACTTCAAGTATCAAAGATACGGGAATATATGTAGTTGTAGTTGTGATAGACCCATTTACGTTATCGGTTTTTTGAATTGGAATATCACTTGTTTGTTCAATTTTTGAAGTCACGTTATTTAGACCTAAAATCCTAGGTGAAGATAATACTTTTAACATGTCTTCTTTTTCTAAAACTCTAAAGGTACTTAAAAAACCTGATCCTGCTTTACCAAAAGTAATAGAGCCAATAAAAGTATCAAGTCCTGCGGCAACGGTTGAACCTACATCTCCACTACTGCCTGTTACATTATTACCTGTTTGCCAATTTACACCGATATTGCGTGAAAATGATTCTTTCGCTTCTACAATTTTAGCTTCGATAAGTACTTGCGGAGTTTCAGTATCTAAATTCTTCACTAACTCCATTACCTTTTCTATTACTTCAGGGATATCTGTAATGACTAGGGCATTTGTTCTCTCATCAGCCTTAGCCTTACCTCTTGAAGGTGTTAGAAAATCTTTTACCTGATTTTCTAGATCACGGGCTTTTGCATAACTAACAGGGATGATTTTCACTTGCATTGGCTGCAGTAATCTTTGTGAGTCTAAAACCTGTTTAGCTGCATCTGTTTCAGCTCGTAGTGATGCTAAAGGTGCGACACGAACAATATTGCCTTGGCGTTTATACCCTAACTGCTTTGATTGCATAACAACAAATAGTGCCTGATCCCAAGGTACTTCACGTAATTTTAAGCTAATTTTACCTTGTACCTCTTCGGCAAGAACAATGTTAAGACCACTTTGCTCAGCAATAAAATCAAAGACATCTCTTATTTCCCAATCTTTAACTTCTATATTGATTTTTCTTCCGTAGAACTCAGTGTTTCCGGATAAAAAATCTTCTATGTTTTTGCTACTCATTGCTTGGTCATTGCTGGCATAACTTTGATCTTCTGCGCTTACATCAGTAGTTGCTGTAACTTCGGCACTCATTTCAGGGGCTGGTGCTGACATACCATCATCAGTTGAAGCAATAGCACCAGAGGCAATAATCATAATACTATTGCCCTCTTGTTGTACTAATGGCTCTCCATCTTTATCCATTTGCACTACGAATCTTGCTACATTTCCATCTGGGTTTTGATAGCCCTGAAATAATCCAATAGCACCCTTAAATTCATTTGTATTATAAGGTCTTTGAAATTTTTTAGGAAGATTTGCATTTGGAATTTCAATTACAAACTGTTTAGAGTCTGGATTTGATCTTGTTGTATAGGTAACTGGATTATCTGTAGTAATAACAATCGTACCACCGTTTTGATTGGCAAGAAAATCTAGTTTTGTCACATTGGCTTTTGGACCACTTGCATCAGTAGTAGCTGCTACCGCACCCGCACCAGCTCCTGCGTCCTCAGCAAAGTAGTCTTCACTTTCTTGGCTAAAGCTATCCGTTGAATCACTGGGAGTATTAGCATCATCAGCAAGGGGAGCTTCAGAAACAGCAGCTGCATCCGCCTCTTCATTTAAATTATCAGCTGAGAAACTATCATTTGTATCTTCGTCAAAAGAAAATTCGTCGCTAGTCGCCTCGTCTAAATCAGCAGTCTCTTGAGATTCAAAATTATCTTCGGCAGCATCGATACTATCTGTCTCGGCCTCAACCGTTTGTTCTTCTGTAGAGTTACCTAGCAAATCATCTTCACTAAAAGAATCATCACTAATTTCATCACTGCCATCAACTGCTGCAGAGGCAGTATCATTTACGTCGGATTGTTCTGTGTTTGAACTACAGCTAACAAATGCAGCTAGCAATAATGCCAAGATGATTTTTTGTAGCACTGGAAACTCCTTCTTCCATTAAAAATATCGTCAGTTGATATTTTTATTAATTTTCATAACTCTAGTTACATAATTCGCTTTGCCATTTTCATCTAACAACATTTCGATGACAATAATTTCGCCTTCACGAATTTTAGCCACATAACCATTATTATTACCAATTTTATCATTTTCTCTAACATAAAAAACTTTTTTTGTAGTATCGATTACCATCGCCATGGGTTTTGCTCCGCCCCATATTATTCCAACCAGTTGTAATTGCTCAATACTATACTTTTGTAGAGGTAAGACCGGCCCTTGAATATTAGCACTTAACTCAACGGGCTTAATCACAGCAAATGGTTTAAAAGGATCTCTTTTACCTGCAGCAGAATATTGAAACTTTTCAATAATATCTGTTACTAATGGCGGCGTCTCTATTTCTTGCAAAGGAGAAGCTGTCTCTTGCACTTGCGAGTCAGATTCGGATACCACCTTATCTTGAGCTAGCGAGAGACTTGGTAATAAGAAAAGTGCAAGAATCATTTTCATTTCTTCACTTCCTGCTCAACAAATCTGTAAGCTAACATTTTACCCTTAGCTTTAATGATAGTGGTTGCCGGCCCTGCCTTAGTATCAAGACTTAATAGCAATTCTTTTAAATTAATAATTCTTGGCAAATTTACAACTTTCGTTAAAAAAGCCATAATTTGTTCGTAGGTACCTGAAAATTCAATGTCAATTGGCATGCCCTCGTAGAAGTCCTGTTTTAAAAGTTTATCCGAAGGTTTTACCGACGTAATATTAACTCCATTCATTCTGGCTTCTAAATACAACTGCTTAATAATAACGTAAATATTTTCTTGTGACGGCAAATAATTTAGAGCTACCTCAAACTTTTCTGCCAGACTATTTAGCTCTGCCTCGTACTGGGCCATATTAGAAGTTAGCCCTTCGACATCAGCCACATCTTTTCTAATTTTTACTAACTCAATATTAATGTTACTGATCTGCTTCTCAGCTCTGGCACCGCCATCATAGTAGTTCATATAATAAACAGCAGCCAAAAGTAGTCCGCCCGCTAAAAAATATAGCGGAGGTGCTCTTTTAATTTTTTCTTCTAAGTCAGACATTTAATAGTCTCCTAGTGCGCCGCTAATTTCAAATTTTCTTAATTTCCCCTCTGATACGCTCGACTCTTGTGATGACACTAGCTTTACGTTTGCAAAGAAAATACTTTCATCTAAATTCTGAATTAAATTGGAAACAACAAAGTCATCCAACGCAAAGCCATTGATTTTAATAGCATAATTTTCTTTTACCATTAATTCAGTAAGCCATGCTTGCTGTGGTACCGTTTTGTGTAGAGCATCCATAGCCTTTACTACCTTTAGTCGCTCCTTAGAAATATTACGAATAACATCTATTCTTTTTTCTAACTTATCCTTTTCTTGCTGAAACTTTTTTACTGAATCCGCTTTAGGACCAAAAGTTTGCAGTTTTTTTTCTAAACTTACTTTTTCTG
>JAGRAL010000315.1 GCA_020434605.1 Bdellovibrionales bacterium | reverse complement strand
CACTCGTCAATATCTAGTTCGGTTCCTTCGTTCTGCCTTTTTAACCAAGTGGGTTGATTCAAAATTCTATCCAGCTCCGTCTCATGTTGACAAATAAGGTGGCGATATTTTTTCTCAACCCTTAATTTGGTTGTAGCACTTGCTGTCACTAGTGATTTTATTTCAAATAAAGTACAGTGATCTGATGAATAGGTAGAGCGTTTAGAAAACCATTCAGGGTAAGAGAATGAAGCTGGCGCCTGCTTATTTTTTGCTTTCGCAAACAAAAAGGATTGCTGAATATCTGAAGAGTAAATGGATTTCGCCGCTTCTCCTCCGGTGGTAACTGCTGACATTTCAAGTTCTTTTAGAGCATTACTATGATCCTCTAGCTCATCATCTCCAGAATCAAAGCGATACCCTCCACCCTAGTCATCAGCAGTGTTTAGCTTTTCAAAAGCATGGGTTACGGGGTTAGAGTCTTTTTTTTCTTTTTCTAGATCGATTCTTTTAGTCGGTGAATTTTCTAGTTTCTCTTGCTCTGTCATATCCTTCGTCGATGTATTCGATGGGACTTCAGCATTACTAGAAACATAAGAAAAAGTTTCTTGTGGCAAATCTACCGTGGTAACAATTAAAAAATCTGGGACTGTATCTTTAGATTTTAGCGAAGCAAGATAATGATTCGTAATACTCGGTCCTTGTGTCTCTCTGGACAAGACAGCGCACTGCCAATGGGCATACTCGGCACTATTAGAAGATACTTTTAAGTTGTTCTTTATATCACTGATAAAATTTTGTTGAAAGGCCTGAAAATGAGGGAATATTTTATCTAATTGCTTGTTGATGACAGAGTAATACTTTACACATTCCATTCGCCTAGCAATCTTTGACTCATTTAAAACATTGGACTTTAAGTTCAATTGCTTAGCGGCACAAGAAATTAGCGACAAGTACAAATAGGCCTTTTTATTTATATCCCGGCTCTCTGTGCAGCCTATCCATGTAGGTAGATACAAATGTTGATCTACAAATCCAGCATAATTTTTAGATGCAACAATCCCTTCTACATTATTAGTACTTATATAACATGCGATCGTAGCAAGATATTCCTTAATTTGTTTTAGGTAAACGGTAGTGGCTTTCCTTTGTATCTTTTGGCTTTTTGTTATCCAAACTTTTCCAAAGAAATTTTCTATAAATTCCATGGCCCTAGATACTTAAATCGATTAGGTCTTTGAGAGCGCTGACCACTTGCCTATCGTCCGATAAGGGTTCAGCGATGGCAACGTGACATGCTTCGCGCGCATCCATACCATCCACAATCAACTGTCCGGCTCTTACCAGTAATCTGGTAGAAACAGAATCACCCAGTTGGTATTGTTGCATACTTCTAATTTTACTAGCAACCGCAACAATCTTTGCTGCCTTATCTTTTGCTAAACCCGTTAGTTCCGATAACAGCATAGCTTCTGTTTCTACCGGTAAATATGTCATGCTTATGGTTACAAATCTTTGTTTTGTAGACGCTTTTATTTTTTTTATCCCTTTTTGATAACCAGGGTTATAGCTTGCAACAAACATAAAGTTTGGGTTTGCTGTTACCACTTCAGATATTTTATCTAGATAGACTTCTCGTCTTTGATCGGTCAACGGGTGAATGGCAACTATCACATCTTCTCTTGCTTCCGCTAGCTCATCTAGATATAGTAGGCCCCCTTCTCTTACCGCTTGTGTAACAGGGCCATCTTGCCAAATGGTTTCTCCGCCTTTTATGATATATCTTCCTAGTAAATCAGCCGCATTGGTGTCTTCATTGCAAGCCACGCTAAATAACTTTAAACCCATTTTTTTTGCCATATGTAAAACTAGCTGTGACTTTCCACAGCCAGTAGGTCCTTTTAGCATAAGAGGGATTCTATTTTTAAAACACCTCTCAAATACT
>JAGRAL010000314.1 GCA_020434605.1 Bdellovibrionales bacterium | reverse complement strand
CCAAACATAACACCGATTTTCATACGGATTTGGTTGATAAAAATAACAATTGTGCTTGTACGAGAAATAGCTGCGGTCAATTTACGAAGCGCTTGTGACATCAATCTTGCTTGCAAGCCCATGTGTGAATCACCCATGTCACCTTCTATTTCTGCACGTGGAGTCAGCGCCGCTACTGAATCGATCACTAAAACACTGATTGCACCAGAGCGAACTAGAGTTTCTGCTATTTCAAGGGCGTCTTCACCAGTGTCCGGCTGAGAGATTAATAGCTCTTCCGTGTTTACTCCTAATTTACGAGCGTATCCAACATCTAAAGCGTGCTCGGCATCAACGAAAGCACAAACACCACCTGCTTTTTGCGCTTGCGCAGTGATGGAAAGTGCTAATGTCGTTTTTCCTGAAGATTCTGGCCCGTATATTTCGACCACTCTTCCTGCTGGAACCCCGCCTATACCTAAAGCGATATCCAAATTTAATGAACCTGTACTTACGTGAGGATAAACTTTTTGCGCTCCCTCACCATTCATTTTCATGATGGAACCTTTTCCAAATTCTTTTTCGATAGTTGATAGCGCTAATTCTAGGGCTTTTGCTTTATCGGTATCTTTCATTGTTGAATTTTGCATGTCTTGCTCCTTTAGTGATTAAATTTTTTGTTTGTAGTTTCTAATAAAAATCGTAATGCATAATCTACTGTTATATTTTGAATGGCCTGACGATCTCCTTGAAAGTTTTCTCGTCTCACCTCTTCAATGTTTGGGCCAACTACGGCAAAGCATACTGTACCCACTGGCTTCTCTTGGCTACCGCCTGTCGGACCTGCAATTCCTGTTACGGACACAGACCAGTCACTATTTAGTTTTTGCTTTGCACCTTTAGCCATCTCCATGGCAGTTTCTTTACTCACAGCACCTCTTGTCTCAAGTGTAGTTTGAGAAACTCCAAGCACTTCTTGTTTTACTGAGTTTGCGTAAGAGACAACCCCACCTAAAAAAGTTTTTGATACTCCAGAGCGATACGCAAATGCAGATGTTAACATCCCGCAAGTGCAGCTTTCTGCAATCGAAAAAGTTTGCTCTACTTTTTCTAGGTTAGTAATAATACTTTCTACAAGTACCCGATTAGATAAGGACACGTAAACTTTCCCCCCAATACGCATCAACTATATGAAGTGCTAAATTTGCTATCATTCCTGCAACAACGTCATCTAGCATTACCCCAAAACCACCCTTAAGTCTTTGGTCTAGATAAGAAATGGGATAGGGCTTCATAATATCCAGAGCTCTAAACAAGACGAATGCTAAAATATAGTACGTTAAAGTCTGGGGAAGCAGTGCCATGGCAACAGCAAAGCCTATTATTTCATCAATAACAATTTGCGGACTGTCTTTTTGGCCATCGACTGGAGCCCATTGATCAATTAAGTAAATACCTAGAATTACTAAAACTATAATTAAACAAAGCGAGAGCATTTGTGGTAGCAGCGATAGGATCCATGCAAGCGGAATTCCCCATAGTGTGCCCACTGTACCGGGCATAAATTTACTTTTACCGAAATAAGCACCTGTTAATATAAACTCAAAAATCTTTTTCATGAAAATGAAGTTACGATGAACTTACGGCTCTGTCAAAAATCTTTTTTTGACCTCGACTTGCAGCTAGATAGGTGGTTCTAATACAAATTAACGAGGTTATAATGTTTTTATTTTCAATTTTGCTTTATTTTTATGCGAATGCAGGAACTGGTAAGTGCACAGAATGGGCGCAAGACACTGTTCAATATTGTACCTACGAGGGAGCTACAGCTAGAGTTTGGAATCGTACTTGTTTTAACAAAAATGATTTGGAAACATTTTGCGGACCAGAGAATCCAAACTCTATGAAAGAGGATTGCACGGAGTGGACGCAAAAAAGAGAAAAGTGTAGCCTTGCCAACGGAAGATTTGGAGACCTTTGGGAGCGTCATTGCAAAACTCTGAATGATAAAACAAGGATTTGTATGACTACAGATCCAAATACAATCAAATAATTTAAAAACTATTTACAAATACTTGCTCCAGGATCTTTTGAGCATAGATAGGCTTTGATAGCTGCGTTTTCTTTTTTCAAGTTGTCATTTTCAATTTTAAGACTAGCGATATCTCTTTCATTTCTAGAAATACGTTGATCAATCTTAGCCATTTGGTCTTTTGTCATTTCGCATTTGTTATTTAACTCTTGAATCGCATTTATCGATGCCCAGTGAATCGGGTCCACGTTTAAATCATAATAGCCATCTGGGCGCATCGACACTGCTTCTGGCATTACTGTCATAATATCTTGAGCGATCACACCCATTTGTGGTGCTTCAGAATCCATTCCAACTGGATTGTTTTCTTTATAATGAAAACGTACGGTATTTAATTTTAAAATTTCATCCAAGCCGTACTCTAATTTTCCATCAATATCTTTTAACCTTTCATCTGAAATCACAGCCCATGTGGTTGTACCATCGGTTTTACCAGCAGTCCCCTGAACTTCTAAGTTGTAAGTAGTGGCGATGCGGTTAATACCCACTCTATTTGTTGAAAAGTCACCAAAGATTAGAGGAGTGCCGCTGGCATTATCAATATATAGTTGGTTTGATATTGTTGTAGCTGTAGACGGACCAGCATTATAACCAATAAATACGTTACTACTTGATGCTCCAATTACATTTATACCTGCATTACGACCGACTGCTGTATTATAATTACCATCTGTAATGTTTTGAAGTGTATATGGGCCGATAGCTGTATTTGAGTTACCCTGCGCACCAGACATAGATTGGTAGCCAAGTGAAACATTAGATGTACCTCGAGTAGTATCCCGCATTGCTTCTTGTCCAATGGCTGTATTAAAGCTTTGAAATTCATATCCAGATTGGCTTCCCATACTGTATAAGGCGTTGTACCCAACAGAAACTGAACAACAGTTACCGTAACCCATATAGTTGGCGCCTTTTCCTATTGCTACATTTCTGGATGCACCTCCTCCAGCTACCCCCCGCAAAGCACCGCTACCCACGGCAGTATTTTGATCACCCCAACTTAGGTAATGAGCCTGATATCCAACTGCGGTTATATCAGAGCCTTTCGACTGTTGTATTGCATAATAGCCAACACCAGTATTATAATTTTGCGTAGTAGCCCCAGAGCCCGCGTAATAACCAAAAAATGAATTACCCAATCCAGTAGCAGCATTCCCTGCCTGATATCCCACTGAGGTTTCATATGGAGAAGCTGTATCTATATCAACATAATTAAGAGGTAAAGTTGCTGTGTCTACATACGTCTTAACAGCTGCCTGAGTTGGAGCTCTTGTAGTGGAGCCAGTTCCGATGGTTCCATTATCAAACATATTAATTCTATTTCCTGACGCCAACGCTAAACCACTTGCATTAATAGACGCCCTGCTTGTACCGCCGGCACTAAAGTTAATTGTATCTGCAGCACTTGAATATATACCTACTTATCGGCTAAAACACTAAATCTACTTAAGAAATTAACGTAAGTATTTTATCGTTCTGATGCGTTTAAAACCTATATACATAACCTAACTAAAAACCATAAATCCTAACACAGAAGTGAATCAAAATGAGATAGATTAGTATCTGTCATTACTTTTGGCAGCCGTAAATAACAAGTACGTATCATGAGACAACCATCTCTCGTATAAACGACATGGCTTGGCACTAAGTTTGTAGTATTCATTTACATGAATAACGTAATATATTTTGAAAGCTCTTATTTACAACAAGCCTACTTAAAAGAGTGGAACACTAAAGCTAGTTTATTTCATTACTCTTTAGAAGAGGTAGATAGATTAACTGCAGCCATTGCCAGCCAATACTTTCATTTTGCTGTTTTCATTTTTGATTCGTACACAAAAGAAAAACAAGACTTAGTAAAAAATCTTACAGCGATTAAGCAAGATATGC
>JAGRAL010000011.1 GCA_020434605.1 Bdellovibrionales bacterium | reverse complement strand
AAGAGATACCCCTAATTCTGTAGCGACTCCAAACACTGGTACAGATTGGTTGGCAGATGTGGCTGACGGAGCCGAGATAGAATTCGTGTCGCATAAGCCAGATACGTTTGTATCTAAAAAATCTGCAGATCTTTCGGCAGCTATTAAAGAAATGGCACAATCTGCTACAAAAGAATTAGATATTATGTCTCCGTACTTGATTCCTACTAAAAATGCATTAGCGGTATTTGAAGATCTAATTAAGAACAAAGGTGTAAGAATTCGAATAGTGACTAACTCATTACACTCGACCGATAACTTATTTGCACAGGCCGGTTACTTACACTACAAGAAGAGATTAATAGAAATGGGTGTTGAGCTTTATGAATTCAATGGGCCAGATACATCTCATGGTAAAGCCTTTGTTGTTGATGGTCATATCGCCTTTGTTGGTACGTATAATTTGGACCCAAGATCAGCTTTCGTAAATAGAGAAGTTGGTATTTTTGTTAAGAGCAGTCCTGGAAATCAATTGGCAGAAAATTTAACGGCCGAGATAGCACGCTTTAGAGAAAACGCCTTATTGGTTGGTAAAGATGGTCTTCCGCAAAACGAAGATATACAAAAAGAAAGATTAAAGACTATTAGCCGACTGAAACGTGCCGAACTTAAAGGTATACGACTATTAATGCCATTTATTAAGAGTCAAATATAAAAATGAGGCCACATTATGTGGCCTTTTTTTTAGTGACGATTGATATTTTTCTAAAGTCTAATATAAGCTAAATCAATATCTAAAATTATAGAGGAATACATAATGCAGGTGAATCGTATTAAAAATTCTGAAGTTCTTTCCTATTGGAAAAGCGTGATAGCAATTTCTGGCACACAAAAGTTAGCTCTTTGTATAACGGCAATAGTCTGTCTTATTGCTGCTATTGTATTGAGTCAGATCCCAATACTTGGTCCTTTTTTAACTTTGTTTTTGTACGTAGTTTATTTTGAGGTTGGTAAAAAGGTTGTAAATAATGAGACCTTTGACTTTGAAATAGCAAACATAGTCTGCACCAAAGAAAATTGTCTAAAAGTCCTCCCGTTTGTTTTATTAAACTTAGGTATTTATTTTGTAGGCTTTCTCTTACTTATTCTTGTAGCACTCATATGCGCGGGTACTGGAATCATTATAAGCTCGCAAGAAGCTATTAAGGCCGTAACTGATGCCATGCTCTCATCAGGAGCTTTATCTGCTGGCTTAACTTCTCTATTACTTGTTATGGGTGGTGGCTTAATAGCGCTTATCGGAGCTTTAGTTCATATGATTATTGTAACAGCGGTACCGCTTTCTATCGAAGAAAATATGAAGTTTATGGATTCTTTTAAGTTATCTCTAAAAACAAATTGGAAGAATGCAATACCGTTGACATTAATTATGCTCTTGCCACTAATTTTATTTATGGTGCCGGCAGGATTTATAGTTGTTACAGTTTTTTCTCGTGCATTTTCTCCAGAATACTCATTAATTCTTAGTCTCTTCTCTATTTTGATGGGATTTTTAATGGTAATTATGGCGTTATTTGGCTTAGTTCTATTGCCCGTTGGCTACTATAAACTTTACGGCATGCTTTATACGCGTGAGACAAAAAAGAAGCCTTGATCAATTAGAATCCGGCTTCTTTTAGAGCTTAGTTTACTTTTTGTAGTCCAATATAAACTAGCTTATTGTCCTTGTCTTTGTAGAACATACTAGCGGCATATTCTCCGCTAGTATCAAATGTTCTTTTTAGAATTTTAAGTATATATGTGGCTTTGGATACAGGATCTGTAAATTCGTATAAATAGATATTTTGTTTAGGTGTGCTATACGAATTTAAGAAATGTAAACCCACTTCAACATTGTGACTGTCTGTAGTTTGATGGCAGCCTTTCGTAATTATCTTATCTATCAATTGATACTGGCACTTTTTGCTATCAACGAGCAGTGTGAGGCGATCATTTTGTATGTGCACAAGAAACTGGTAACCAATGATGCCCTCACTGGTCTGAATCCCACTATCATAATAAGAAGTGCTCCAAATTGACGGCTCTAAAAGGATGCTATCGTCAGCTTGTAAATGTAGAGGTAAAATTAAAAGAAAAAATAAATACTTCATGCTAATCTCCCTTACTCTTGTAATAAAAGACTAACTTGAGTTCTGATGGATACAAGTACTTTACGTAAGATAGGGTCGGATGTTGCTATGCATTTTATAGTGTTTGTAAAAAGTGAATCAGCGCCATTTTTTCTGTTTGAGAAAAGCGCTCATTTCCTTCTTCATCTAAAAACATTTTGTAGTGACCAGTGTTTCTCATGCCAGCTCTGGTGGTATCATACATATACTCTTTAGTTTTCCAGGCTTCGGGTGTTTTGTTTCCTAAAGGATAGCCATTGCATTCAAAATCAAAATCTACGTTTGGATCTTTAGCTTCGCCTGCGTAGTATGTAACGGGTCTTTCTTCTGGCGGGCTTACTAATGCGCATAAGTTCGGTATAGAGTTATTGTGAAAGTAAGGCCATCTAACCCAGATGCCTACAAGTGGAGGTGGTACATAGCCTTCTTGTTGCTTTATCAGCATATTATTCTTCTTTGAGATAGCTAAGTTATTTAATTGTAATAGTGAAGCCATACCCTGCCAACGATTTGGATCTGTTCCAACATCTTTCACAAGTGTCTGCTCAGGATACTTTACAGAAGTGGTCTTAAGTACTTCTGGCCAAGTCTTTACACCCATATCCCATGCTTTTTGATAATCACCGTGACATTTATTGCACTTAGCTGCTTCAAATACTTTTTGTCCTAGCTTTGCTTTTTCTAAATCAAAACTATCTTCGGTGAAAAAATCTGTAATTTGTGGGGGAGTAGCCGAAAATACAGCGGTGGTTAAGTCCTCAATTACTTGGTTGTTTTCTTTAAACCAATCTTCAAGGTCGTGTAGATCGGTTCCTCGGCCTATCTCATTCCATAAAATACCGGTTAAAATTGGATTTCCTGATACAAGGGAACCATCTAAAAGCCATCTATTTTTATATTTTACGTTCCACCAAACTCCTGGTTTTGAGTCAGCAACAAATTTTCGTAAAGGCTCCTCTCTTGGAAAGTTTGCGCTTCCCCAAGTTTTCTTTGCGTATTCATCTTTTTTTCTGTGACTTAAAGAGAGAGCAACATGGGCCAGTGAAGTATCAAGCCCTAGCTGTCTTGGTTTTACAGCTTCAACAAATCTCA
The DNA here is from genome assembly GCA_020434605.1 of Bdellovibrionales bacterium. Classification (GTDB taxonomy): domain Bacteria; phylum Bdellovibrionota; class Bdellovibrionia; order Bdellovibrionales; family UBA840; genus JAGRAL01. The sequence continues at coordinate 12,841 of JAGRAL010000011.1, read as the reverse complement.
AGTTAGATCTCGTCTTAGTAAGCATACGTACTTCTTCGTCTGTTGAGTCGGTAAGTAGCTGAAAATTCATTTTGTTAATAATTTTAAATGCTGATTTCCCTTTTACAAAAAACTCATTGGCTCTAGGAAATCTATTGGTGAGACCCATAATTTTTTTACCAAAGACATTAGAGGTATGGCAGGCCGCGCACGAAAAAGTAAAGCCTTTTGCACCAACACGCTCAAGCATAGAAAATCCCATTCGATTTTCTATGAGACCTTCTCTTTTAGGTATGTAGTAAGGCCCCTCATCCTCTGTTTCAGGGTATTGATGCAAACCAAGCCATGCATTCATTTCATCAAAACTTCCTATCTTTGATATCCCTTGCATCACCTCATAAATTTTTTTACGAATAGGGTGCTCAGTGTCGGCATCTAAAACTTGCTTTACCGGTGCATAGGGTAAAAGAATTCCTGTAACATTCACCGGATAATTAAGCGCGTGCAGTCGTCCATTTTTAGAACTAGCTTTTAAATCTTCGATTGATAATTGATACGGGTTTGATAGGCCGTTAACTGGCGTTGGACTGTGTTCTTCCCATAAAGAAAATGATGGGGCTAGTAGCATGGCAATTAAAAAAATCATTACCTACACAGTAAGAAAAGATTTTTCTCATTACAATTAGTTAGATGATTTGAACTACTATGTCTGCGACCTAGGTCTGGCTATGCTGCAGAGATAATTTTAGCACCACATTCAGAGCAAAACTTAGCTTGTTCTACAAGACCTGCTCCGCACTCTGGACACTCTGCTCCGCCTTCAGCTTTTTTCTTAAACTTATTTTCTTCTTCAGCCATATCGACAAAGCCACGTTCGTTCCATTTATCGATTTCGCGAATGATTCGCCAGTTCTTTAACGTCTGTCTAAACTCTTTGATGTCATAAGATAGAGTTACTCTTTCATCTTGTAAAACACGACGTTTTAAAAATATACCTCGTCGTTCTAAAATAGACAAATGATCTGGTTTTAAATCCATCCCCATTTCATTTTTCATGTATTCACTGGCATCTTTAAATTCAATGGTAACCGCACCATGACGGTCATTCTCTAAATTCTCCGCACATTTTACAAATGCACCTAAGAGTTGAGTGGCCAATTCATCAGACTTTAATAATTCAATCCTGCCGTTTTTAAAATAGTAGTATTGAAAGAATTCAAAAAATGCTTCGACACCTTCGAGGTCATTTAAATGAAACACCATGATTTGATCTGGTCCTTCAGGATCTTCTGGTGGTTTTCCCATTTCGTAGGTAGCATAGTTTAGTTTTACTAAAATCTGAGTCGCGCCCTCTAAACGTTTTAGTGAATCGCCAAATACTCTTTGAGCGTATTGTCTAAATGCACGCCAATCAATAGTAACCTTGTTGGTATCAGCCTCATCCTTTTCACCTTTGTGATTACATACGTGAAATATACTGCCAAAGACTCTTGCTATTTGGTCGTCAGGACATGGACTAGAATCTTTATCCATTTTGTAGGCTTTTAGGTCATTCACTAATACTCTCATGCGATCAATCATAGATTTATTAAAAACCTTAATCGTTTGAGGTAGTCCGTCAGTCAATTGTTTGAATGAGGCAACTGGTAATTCAAGTACCTTTGTTTCCATAGTTGCTAGGGCAGAGAACGGATATGTAGCTACACCATTCAAAGCCTGCTCACCAAGTAGCTGTGAGGCACCGGCGGTATAGATCTCAATATTTTTTGGTGGACGATTTAAAACGACAGAGATGGCGCCTTGTTGAATGAGATGAAGGCTTGTGATTTTGTCACCTTCTTTAAATAAAAACTCACCCTTTTTAATGACTTTTGCACCACTAGACATCGAACATATCCCCCATGACTAACTTAAATTTTATCGGACAGATACACTCCACTCTGAAGAAAAACTAGGACCAGTCTTACTTTGAGGCACATATTTGTATCTCTTCATAAATAGCAATGAATCTGTCTGCCATTTAGTTCTAAATTGAATTGCCCCGTTTGAATAAGGTGTTAATCAGCATTAGATAATTTTACTCAAGGCGCAGAGTCCATTGATTCGCTAAAATATGGAGTGCAATTGGTAGCCTCAGCAGCTTGCGCGGCTTCCACTGAGGCTTTGAAAGATAAAAGCTTAGACTGGAACGTGATTTCAGAAATGCTTGTTTATTATTTGATAAACTGATCTGTCTCATTTTGAGACGTAGCAAGTGTATTGTCGTAATATTCGTCTACTAATTAATATTCAATATTCTTCCGAAGAGTAAGGCATGAAATACCCAGTAAGGTTTGTAGTTCCAGCGGTACTTGGTCTATTAATAGTTAGCTTTCAAAACTGTGCTGAGCCTATGCCTAGCGTTAATGAAGAATCAACATATGTCAGCTTTGATAATAACACAAATGAGGGCCTTAAAATCACATCTGCTGAGTGTGATGACGAGATCTGCTATTTTGAATTGATCGAGGCCGACAAAGCTCCTGAATCAGTTAAATCCCTGGTGGTGGACTTTGGCGTGAAGCCTAAATCCCTGGTAGTGGACTTTGACGTGAAGCCTAAATCCTTGGTGGTGGATTTTGGCGTGAAACCTAAATCCCTGGTAGTGGACTTTGGCGTTAAACCTAAATCCCTGGTAGTGGACTTTGACGTGCGCAAAGTCGGTGACAAGTCTGAGGCTAACGAAACATCCGTTTGTGAGTTAGTGCCAAATGATGTGAGTGACTTTTATGTGGTAGCTTGCCCAATCGATGTAGTCGATAAAGGCGGATTCTACATTGGTAGATAGTTTGCACCGCTGTTTACCTTTATCTCTCGTTTTCTAAAATTACATGGCATTATTGGAGCACATATTAGTGCTTCAAGTTCTCAGATTGGATTTTTTAGTAAGTCTAAGGTCAATGCAAGATTGAATAATGGTAAAATACAGACTAGAATCCCTCTATGGCAATAAGTAAAAGTACGGCATCTCATACTTATAATATTTCATACGATTATTGGCTCAGGACACCAGATAAAGAACCCCATCATCTCTATTTGCTCCTACATGGCTTTAGCCAAAGAGGGGAGAGTATTTTTAAAAAGCTAGAGCCTGTGTTGCCGCAGAACGCTGCCGTCTTGTCCATAAATGCTCCGTTTCCTTCACCTGTAAAAATAAAGGAAGAGTACAAAGAGGCATATGCTTGGTACTTTTATCTTTCCAAAGAAAAACGATTTGTGATTCCACCAACCGAGTCAGCAAGATCGATTCATAAACTCTTAACTAGTTTGGGGTTAATAAACTTGCCAGTTCATATCATTGGGTTTTCACAAGGTGGCTATATGGTGCCATGGCTGGTCCGTGAGTTCCCCAAAGTGACAAGGGCTATCACGATTGCTGCTGACTATCCAAATCACTACTATGAGGGCTTACCAGCTTATCAGTTTGATGCGGTACATGGCGTTGATGATAAGGTAGCACCCATAGAAGAAGTGAAGAGAAACATTGAAAGTTTGGTTGCATCGGGTAGGTCTGTAAGTCTGCATGAAGTCAGTAACACGGGTCATGAAGTAAATGATCTAATGATAGGTAAAATCAGAGAGCTAGTAGAGGCTTGAGCACTTGTTGCGTGTTGGTGCCTACCCTGAAATTTTTTTATAAGTGAATCTTAACCGCAAAATACTCCTAAAATGACTCCAGTTTGTATCTGATTTTTATTAAATGGTGTCATTAGCAGTAAAATTAATGCTATCTGATCTATTTTTTGATTGATCTCTAATCGAAAATAGGGGACTCCTGTTCACTACAAAATTGTTTATTACTTAACCAAAGGAACATCAGTGAAAGAGGCATTTGCAAATTGTTTTAGAGGCAAAGAATATTTTGGCCATCCGTCTGGTCTATTTGTTTTATTTTTTACAGAAATGTGGGAGCGATTTTCATATTACGGGATGAGAGCATTACTTGTTCTATATATGACTAAGTATCTACTTGCAGATCCTGCAGTTACAGCTGAAGTTTTTGGCTTTAACTACCTACTTTCTATTTTAAACTCGGTTTTTGGTGAATTGAACACACAACAAATCAGTTCGCAAATTTATGGTATCTATACCGGTCTTGTGTACTTTACCCCATTCTTTGGTGGTATTTTAGCGGATAAGGTTTTAGGTCAATATCGTACTGTTTATGTGGGTGGTATATTAATGACTATCGGCCATTTCTTAATGGCGTTTGATAAGTTCTTCCTACTAGCCCTACTATGCATCATCTTAGGTAACGGAGCGTTTAAACCAAATATCTCAACACAAGTGGGTAACCTATATAAAGAGGGTGATAACCGTCGTGACGGTGCGTTCACTATATTCTACATGGGTATTAACCTTGGTGCATTCTTAGCGCCATTTGTGTGCGGTACTTTAGGTCAAACTGTTGGTTGGCACTGGGGCTTTGGAGCTGCCGGCGTTGGTATGATTTTAGGTCTTATCGTTTACTGGTTAGGTAGCGAACTTGTACCTAAGCACACTACAAACATTGCACAAAATAAAGCTGAAAAAAGACCTCTTACTTCTCAAGAGTGGAAGTCGGTTTGGGCTCTATTACTACTATGTGGTCTGAATATCGCTTTCTGGGCTATCTTTGAACAACAAGGTAACGTACTTCAATTATGGGCAGATGATAGAACCAACTGGATGCTATTAGGCTTTGAAATTCCATCTACTTGGTATCAGTCTTTTAACCCTGCGTTTATCTTTATCTTTGCACCACTAGTTACTCAAATGTGGGCAAAGCAAAACAAAAAAGGCAAAGAACCTTCATCTGTTGCAAAAATGGGTATTGGTTGCTTCCTGTGTGGTGCTGCCTATATCGTTATGATCGTTGCTGCACTAGTAGTTCCTGAAAATGAGCGCGGAAGTGTATTCTGGCTAACTATGACTACTTGGATGTTTACAATGGGTGAACTTTACTTATCACCAATTGGTCTATCTCTAGTTACAAAAGTAGCTCCTCGCCCTATCGTTTCTATGATGATGGGTGCTTGGTTCATGTCTAGCTTCTTCGGTAACTATTTAACTGGTTACATTGGCTCATTCTACTCTGTTATGGAAAAGAACGAGTTTTTTGCACTATTAGCTGGTTTGGGTATGGGTACAGGATTGATCTTCTTTGTACTTAAAAAGCCTTTAAAAGCAGTTATTGGTAAAAGCGTTTAATAGGGTTTTAAACTCTATGTTCTTAAAGAAACCCGGCTTTGCCGGGTTTCTTGTATTAGGGCCTAAAATGTCACTTTTAACAATTATAGGCGGTTTTTATCTTTCATTTTAAAACTATTGATATCCGGTAAGGTACTTAAATTGCTACATAATTTAAATATGATTAAAACTTTGGGGTATACACTCATTTTTATAACCTCTGTTGCGCTGGCCGATTCAATAGAGTCTTGCCGCCTACTTTTTGATGTGGGTCAACCGGTGGCAGAGTCAGACTATATTGCCTACCTTAATAAACCCCAAATGCTTGAGTGGAATGATGCTAAAAAAATTTTTTCTGACAACAAAATTAATTATAGATTGGTGCAGTCTAAAAAGGACAGCATCCCCTTTGCGGTAATTTCCCCTGAGGGAAGTCATTCGGCCAATATACTTGCAAAAAAAATCTTGGAAAAATACGGCGCTAAACTCATCTATGAAACGGGCAGCCAGTACGCTACATTTAGTAAAGACTTAGACGCAGAAGGTAGGGTACAAAATATGTATATAAGCCTGCCTTTAGAAATGTTTAACCTACCTTTTTCTATTTTAAGAACGTATGCAGTCCTACATGAAGCTAGGCATATGGTTGATTTTGTAAATGCCTATAATGGAGTGGATTTACCGTATTACGGAGCATTTTATACTGAAGATGGTAGCGCAGTACCCACACGTCCTGGCATGAAAAAAGATACAGGTTGGTTGGCGGCAGTCAAAGGTAGATTTTTTAAACAAGCCAAGGAAAAAGAAAGAGAGTTTGTGAATGGTGTTTATAATGAAATAAGTGTAGATGAGTTAAGATCTTTTTTTAGCACGGTATATCAACAGGCTTTAAGGCTTTCCACCAGGTTAAAACAAGGGGACATGTCAAAGTTTGAAATGTCAGAAAGATTAGACGGCTTACAATTTGATATTGAAACTCTACACTTTATTAGTAAAAAGCTGCACTACAATTTATCAGCTGTTCTGCAAACACTGAGTGGGTCCGGCTACCATATCGTCATCACTGAAAGTTCTTATAACGGTCGCGTGCTTTATATAGGGAACTTAAAATACAACATAGATGGTAAAGACGTATACTACCAGGTGCAACTTCCGGGATTGCCAAATAAAGATAGCATGACTGCTAGGTATAAGGCTATTGAGAGGCAAGCTCGTTGGTCATTGGATGTAGCTGAGGCTTTAGAGCACATTAGTGATAGGCTTAACTCACTGAGGTCGCCTACGACTAATTTAGAGTTGAGAGCGTATTTAGATACCGTTTTAGAGGCGATAAACCCTCAGGTTCGAAGAGAATGGGAAAATTCTCCAGCGAATTAATTTTTTTCGTGAAATCAAACAAAAACCAAGCTAATCATACAAACTGATCTATGGGTAGTCGCGCCTGAAAAGGTGAGGAAAGTCCGGACTCCATATGGCAGTGCAAGGGGTAACGCCCCTCCGGTGTGAACCGAGGAACAGTGGAACAGAGAAAATGTCTAAGGCATTGAGCCTAATACCGGGAACGGGAGGTATTAGGGGAGCCAAGGAGTGAAAATAGCTAAACTCTGCACGGAGCAAGATCAAATAGGAAAGCATTAAGTACGGCCAGTACGAGCTTTCGGGTAAGATCGCTTGAGGCCATTAGTAATAATGGTCCCAGAGGAATGAATACCTCCCTTTGGATTTGGCAGATGAATTAGGGAACAGAATCCGGCTTATAGTAGATCAAAACGCCATTTTTAGGGCCCTCAGGGGCCCTATATTTTTTTCAAATAACAGACATTCTAAAAGTGTCTTTTTCAAAAAAAATAATAAGTGCTACCTTCTGCGTGTTTTAAAACGGGAGGGACAGTGAAACTATTTTTACTAATTACTTTATTCGGAACTTACTCTGCAAATGCTGCAGATACATTATACTGCAAAGTAAATAAAAGAGCAGTCAATGCACTAGAGCCATCTTATGGTTGGGACTACAACGAAGAATGCCAAGATCAGCTATTAACAGGAGATGTTTGTTTTTCTGGTTCACGCAAAAAGATCATTGAACGCCTTAACTCTGAAAACAGAATCGGGTCCGATGAAGATTGGATTGAAGATGCAAGATACAATGGTAAAAACTTGCAATATACGGTGGTTGATGGACCTAATGAGTGGGAGCACAAACATATCATAAAAAAATGTACGCCCGCTTTTTTCAGAGATTCAGAGCCAGAGCAATTGCCACTATTTCCAGATATTGAACAAAAAAAAGATTTAGAAGCTCTAAAAGCATACTTAACTACTGACAACGTAGGTAATGGTGACGGTGAAGTGACTAGCTATATAGTACAGTCACTGCAGCTTGAAGTTAAAAAAACTTTAGAAGGATATGAAGAAGCTAGTCGTTTCTATCAAGAGGGAGACAGCGATAATGACCCTTATATTATCGATCATAAAATGAAGTCAGCCTCTACAAATCTGATACACTGGATAGAGACATATACTGAAACTCCTAATGGTGTAGATGAAGATTTTGGTCCACTTTTAGAAAAAATGATTGAGAGAAATGTTGTATTAGAAATCATTTCTGTTGGTCCGCCAGAATCTTGTGATGAGTCTGAGTACTGCATGTGGCAAATGTTTGATGTGTTCTTATCAAACGGAGAGCACTACTATTTACACTTAGATTTTACGACTTAAGTTTTTCGGCCCACACAATAAATTCGATGCCGTAGCGACTGTAAGAAGGAGCTACGCGTCCTCGGTTCCAGTATAGCAACCTAAAATGCTTTTCAATTCTCTTGCTAAGTTCATATTCTGAACCACCAAATGGTGGACCTTCCCTTTTATCAAAAGAAAAAAAGATTCCTAAAAGATGCCCACCCTCTCTAAGGCTTGATCTCCATAGCTGTGCTAATTCTCCTCTGCGTTTTGGATCAATGGCAGAATAATTTGTATGGTCAAACACAATGTCATATTGATTTCTAAACTCTTCTTTTTGCGTAAAAAAGTCAGCTAAGACCCACTTTAAGTGATCTGTTTCACCGTGGGTTTTTTGTGCACGAGTAATGGCAAGAGGTGAAAAATCAACTGCTGTTACAATATGTCCCAGTGAAGCAAGATAGGCAGCATCGTTACCTGTACCACATCCTAAAACTAAAATTTTTGACTTTTGTAACTTTAGTGTGCGCACAGCTTGCTGTAATAGTGGGTGATGTGAGTCTAACTGCCATCCTGGGTTTGGGTTTTCTTTATACTTTGCGGACCACCATTGCGACTGACTTACTTCGGACTTAGCTTGGTAAATATACGGAGTTTCGTATCTAGTGTCATGATAAGTGAGGGAATCATCATCAAACTCGCAAGCATCAAACATTTGTTCTTGTGCATTTCTTGATAAAACAAATGGTAGATCAGATTTGGTTCTTCCGTGCAGTCGATCCCAATCATCTAAGCAAAGAGAAAACATATCTATAACTTCAGTTTGCGTTTCTGTAGGTTTAAATGTGACGTCTTCGCCAAACTCTAGTTGAGATACTACAAAAATCTGATCGTAGGGCTCAATTAAGAACTCTTTGTTATGAATTTTGCTAACAAAAAAGTGATCTTTTCTTCGAAGCCCTTTGTAAAATTCTGTTAAAAAATCTGGTTCAGTGATGGCTTGCCCTTCAAATACAGGAATGCCTTCATCGTTGATTTGGATACATTTTTCTGCAGAAATCTCTAGTAGCTCATTACTCATTGGGTAGCTCGGTTGGCACAGGGTCTGTTTCGGTATCTTGTGTGTTTACCGTATCAACAGGAGCTTGTGCGGGAGCCGAAACTGTAGCTACGCGCGGAAGTGGGCTACCTAAAAAACGATATGAAACGATCACAAGTGCAAAAAATAATAAGAGTTGTAAATATCGCATGTTAACCTCGTGCCTGTAAGGTAGGGATTCTGGCTAGCATTGGCAACATATCTAGATATATGTACAAAAATAGCATACTTTTTGTGCAGCAATGCTTTGCCTCAGTGCTAGTTTTTTAAAATATAATGGTGCATAATCTGTAGTTTAACTAGAGGTAAACATTGAGTATTCTTGAAACTTTAAGACAACGCGGCTTTATCTATCAAACAACCCATGACAAAGAGCTAGAAGATCACCTGGCAACACCACGAGTTTTTTATGTGGGCTTTGATCCGACAGCAGATAGCCTACATGTGGGAAGTCTTATTCCATTGATGGCAATGGTGCATATGCAAAAAGCTAAGCACATTCCGATTGCGATCGTGGGTGGCGGAACTGCTAGGGTTGGTGATCCTTCTGGGAAAACAGAACTGCGTAAAATGTTGAGTGAAGAGGAGCTAGAAAAAAATACTCTAGGTGTAGCAACACAAATTAAAAGGTATTTAAACTTAGACGGAAAAAATGGAAAGTTAGTAAACAACAAGGATTGGTTACTTAAGTTAGGTTATATTGAATTTTTAAGAGACATAGGTAGACACTTTTCAATCAATAGAATGTTAACAGCAGAGAGTGTAAAGATGCGCCTAGAAAAAGGCTTAAGCTTTATAGAGTTTAACTATTCACTGTTACAGGCATATGATTTTTATACTTTATTAAAAGATCATAACTGTACGGTACAAATGGGTGGACAAGATCAGTGGGGTAATATCGTCGCAGGTGATGATCTTTGCCGTAGAATGGGATTATCGCAAGATACATTTGGTATGACATTTCCTTTGTTGATGAACTCAAATGGAACTAAGTTTGGTAAATCACAAGACGGAAATATTTGGTTAGATATAAATAAAACACCAGCGCTTGAATACTATCAGTTTTTTAGGAACACTGCTGACCAAGACGTTGAGAAACTCTTAAAGCTATTTACATTTTTGCCAATAGACGAAATTTTACGTCTTATAAAAGAAAATCTAAATCGTGCTAAAGAGATTTTAGCGTTTGAAGCTACTAGCATCACACATGGGTCAGAGGTAGCTGCAAGTGCCTACGCAACAGCGGTGAATCAATTTGGTTCTGCGGACCCTAGTAATGTAGTCAAAACTAGTTCAAAAATTACTACAGTAAATGTAAAGGACAGTTTAGACGTTCCTACTTTAGAGATTCTAAAAAATGAAATACAGCAAATGAATTGGGCTGCACTAGTGCACAAGTCTGAGTTTGCCTCTAGTAAGGGGGAAGCACGCAGACTTATTCAGGGTAAAGGTGTTAAGTGGGAAGAAACTACAATTGAAAAAGCAGAAGAAATTATTCCGGCTTCTGTTTATGCCAGTGGGTCTTTTTTATTAAAAGTTGGAAAGAAAAAATTTAAACGCATACAGGTGAAATAATGGATTCATTAGAAGTAATAACATCTGAGGTAGATACTGCATCTTCAAATTTCTCAGCGAACAAAGAGGTTCTATCGCAACTAACAACAGAATTTAAAAAACAAGTTGAGGTAGTTAAGCTTGGTGGAGGAGCAAAAGCAATTGCTCGCCATAAAGAAAAAGGAAAACTTAGCGCTAGAGAGAGAATCGAAAAACTACTAGATGCTGATGCGAGCTTTTTAGAGTTCTCAACTCTAGCGGCAAATAGTATGTACGACGGTGGAGCTCCAGGTGCTGGAGTGATTACAGGGATTGGTAAGGTCTCTGGTCAAGAATGCGTAATTGTTGCTAATGATGCTACGGTAAAAGGTGGAACTTACTTTCCGGTAACTGTTAAAAAACATTTGCGAGCGCAAGAGATTGCTTTAGAAAATGGGCTGCCATGTATTTATCTAGTAGATAGCGGGGGAGCTTTTTTACCTTTGCAGTCCGAAGTATTTCCTGATCGCGATCACTTTGGACGTATTTTTTATAACCAGGCTCGCATGTCTGCAGAAGGTATCCCTCAAATTGCTGTAGTGATGGGATCTTGTACGGCAGGTGGAGCTTATGTGCCAGCGATGAGTGATGAAACAATTATTGTAAAAGGAAATGGAACCATATTTTTAGGAGGACCTCCACTAGTAAAAGCGGCAACGGGAGAAGTTGTTGATGCTGAGTCTTTAGGTGGAGCGGATGTTCACACTAAGATTAGCGGTGTTGCGGATCACTATGCTGAAGATGATGAACACGCCATTGAAATTACTAAAAACATTGTTGCATTTTTAAATCAGACAAAAAAACAACCTTGCAAGCAAGCACCAGTAGAAGAGCCAGCATATCCTGCAGATGACTTATATGGGCTTATCCCAAAAGATAGTAAGCAGCCATTTGACGTGCGTGAAGTGATTGCAAGGATTGTAGATGGATCCAGATTTCAAGAATTTAAAAAGAATTATGGAGCAAGCTTAATCACAGGTTTTGCCCACATCTATGGGTACCAAGTGGGTATTATTGCTAACAACGGAATATTATTTAGCGAGAGCTCGTTAAAAGGCGCTCATTTTATTGAGCTTTGCACGCAAAGAAATATACCTCTTGTATTTTTACAAAACATCACAGGTTTTATGGTCGGTAAAAAATATGAGAACGAAGGCATTGCAAAGAATGGGGCTAAATTAGTGACTGCCGTGAGTACTACTCATGTTCCCAAGTTTACGGTGATCATCGGTGGCTCTTATGGAGCTGGTAATTATGGGATGTGTGGTAGAGCGTATCAACCAAGGCAATTGTGGATGTGGCCAAATGCAAAGATATCTGTAATGGGTGGTGAGCAAGCAGCAAATGTTTTACTAACTGTTAAGATGGAGCAAATGGCCCGTGAAGGCAAAAAAATGACTGCTGCTGATCAAGATGAGTTTAAAAAACCCATTTTAGAAAAATATGAATCTGAAAGCTCCTGTTATTATTCAACAGCAAGAGTTTGGGACGATGGAATCATTGATCCTGCGGATACTAGAAAAGTTTTAGCAATGGGTATCTCTGCATCGTATAACAAGCCTTGGGGCGATCCTAAACCTTTTGGTATATTTAGGATGTAATATGATTGAAGTACAAAAACACGAGCTACATTGGCAAATCACCTTAAATCGTCCCGAAGTTCATAATGCATTTCATCCTGAAATGATAAAGATGATCACAGCTACGTACGTAGAGGCAGCAAAAGCTAAAGTAAAGTTGGTGGTATTAAATGGAAACGGTAAAAGTTTTTCGGCTGGAGCTGATCTTAACTGGATGAAATCCATGGCTCAGTATTCTGAAAAAGAAAACTACGTAGATGCCCTAAAACTTTTTGATATGTTTTGGGCGATTTATAATTGTCCTGCTGTGACTGTGTGTGTGGCACATGGCAATGTGTTTGGCGGTGGTTTAGGTTTTGTTGCAAGCTCTGATATTGCTATTGCAGAGGAAAATACAAAATTTTGCTTTAGCGAAGTGAAATGGGGATTATCCCCGGCGACAATTTCGCCATTTGTACGTGCTAAAGTTTCTGAGGCAGCAGCAAACCACCTAATGCTAACGGCAGATATATTTAGTGCTGAAGAGGCTAGACAGACAGGCTTACTGTACAGGGTAGTAAATCAAGAAACCTTACAAGCAAGTGTAAAACAAATTACTAAAAATATATTAGAAAACGGTGCTGGAGCTTTGATGGTTACAAAAGAGTTATGACAGCAGCAGGGACATAGCACGCTTCTATCTCGTAAAGAAACAGCTAAATTA
>JAGRAL010000313.1 GCA_020434605.1 Bdellovibrionales bacterium | reverse complement strand
TTTGACTCTAAGGTTGCTGTAACGGCTGAAATATTTGTGCAAACGACTCCTACAAAAATTGAGCGTGTTCCAAACCCATCCATTGGTTTAAACTTACTACACTGTAAATTATAAATTACGTCTTAGTTTTTAAATAGTTTTTTAGTATGCGCGATTGCATCCGATTTTACTTTTTCTTCATCATAAATTGTGGACTTAAAATTTTTAACAACTTGCTTGCCATTAATAAACGTATGCGCAACATCTCTTCCTGAACACGAATAAACAAGTGCTGAATACGGATTTTCTACTGTACAAACGCTTGGATGAGAGCGGTCCACACAAACTATGTCTGCTAGCTTTCCTACTTCTAAAGAGCCGATTTCGTCTTCTTTTCCTAATGCTCTAGCTCCATCAATCGTTGCCATTTCTAGCGCACTCATTGCCGGCATTGCCTCACTTCCAAAAAGTGGTTTTTGCAGCAAGGCAGCAAGACGAATCTCTACAAATGGATCTAAGCAATTATTGCAAGGAGCACCATCGGCGCCAATGCCCACACATATTCCGCGCTTTCTGTAAGACTCTATAGGTGCGATACCACTTGCTAACTTTAGGTTTGAGCTAGGACAGTGTACAATTTTTGCTTTTCTCTGAACCAGCATCTCTACTTCTTCATCAGTTACGTGTACACCGTGAGCGATGATCATTTTGTCATTTAAAAGGTTCAGTTTTTCAAAATATGCTATGTTATCATAGCCAGTGAGTTTTTTTACTAGCGCAATTTCATCTTTATTTTCTGCTGCGTGAGTGTGGATCATCACTCCGTATTTTTTTTGAAGGTCTCCACAAGCTAACAATAAATCTTCAGTACAAGAAACTGCAAACCTCGGGCAAAGCGCATAATCGATCAATTCATTTTTTTTATGCCAGCTTTTAATCAGATCCTCTGCCTCTTTTAAACTGTCTTTAGTGGTTTCATAAAGTGGGCCCGAATGTTCCTTTCGGTCCATCATGCACTTGCCACCCAAATAGCGAAGACCACTTTCTTCGACCGTTTCAAGTAGTTCATTGGTATGGTGTACAGTGGCCATATCCATAATGGTTGTTGTACCCGCTTTTTGCATTTCTAAAATCGAAAGCTTTGCTGATGCTTGAATACTTTTTGCTGAGTGTCTGGATTCCATTGGCCAAATACATGTTTCAAGCCAATCTAAAAGCTGAGTGTCATCAGCCATCCCTCTGCCAAGGGTTTGGCAAAGATGGATGTGTGATTGAATCAGGCCCGGGATTACAAATTGATTTTTTGCATCCACTACCCTTGCTTCAGAGTGTGAAATGTTTTTTGCAATTTTGGCAATTTTATTTTTTTCAATTAAGATGTCGCCCTTAAACACTTCGCGCTTTGTGTTCATGGTAACCAGAAGCCCACCTTTTAAAAGCACTGGCTTTGACATTAGATTCTCTTTAGAAATTCGACCAAGAAATCGCAAAATTTTTGTTCGGCTTCTTTTGCGTTTGTTGTCACTTCTTCGTGAGTAAGTTTGTTTGCTGATAAGCCTGCCGCCATGTTTGTTAAGCAGCTAAGCGCAGCTATTCGTAATCCAAGATGATTCGCTGCAATCGCTTCTGGGACAGTACTCATCCCTACGGCATCTCCTCCGATAAGTCGTAAATATTGTACTTCGGCTGGAGTTTCATAAGTTGGCCCACTCACACCACAATAGTTACCCGTCGCATGGGTTACTTTTTGTTCTTTAAAAACATCCGTCAT
>JAGRAL010000312.1 GCA_020434605.1 Bdellovibrionales bacterium | reverse complement strand
GCTGAAGAGTTTCTTATTTTATTAGAATCAGATGATGAATATTGCTCATTATATATATTACCATTTAACCTGTTTGATTTTGAATCGAATCCCTTACCCTGATGCATATTTGATCCGGATGAAGTATGTCTTTGTTGCTTTAACCTATGTCTTTTATTTCCAAAGGCTGCTGAATTTTCAAATGCTTTACTTACCGATGCGTTTGTCTTTGCTATACCACTTGATTGATTAAAAATTTTAGATCCACTAGAAAGAGTATTCATTGCAAAATTTGACACAGGTTTTATTGCTAAACCTGCACCTTTACTTGCAATAGAAGAAACAAAGCTAGCGGGGCTAGAATTAATAGCCATAAAAGATAGCCCAAATGGTGCAAAAATTTTTAAAATCGAAACTAGTAAGTCAAAAGACATGATAAAAACTGAATCTTGTCCATCTGCAACTTTAAAGAACAAGAGATCTAACCCATACCATATGATAGGCCACATACCAGATAGTACAATTAATCCAAAAAAAAGTTTAATCCCTAAGCCAATTCCCAACACCGTTCCAAGCAAAAAAACAATAGGAGCTAGCCCAGACATTATTAAAAGAAACAACTGAAATATAGCCTGGGCCATATTAAATACAATTGCATTAACACCTTCAATAAACTGTCTAAATATAAATGGCGTATTATTTAAAAAATGAGATGAATTATTAGATTTAAAAACGTAAGTGTCTTTTTGTATCATTTCGTTTACGTACTCTGGTAGTGATATCACTATATCTATGAGATAAGAAAAACTACTTATTAAAAGAAAGTATACTACAACTGATTTAAATAGTTTTCCGATATCTACCGGACTTGCACCATAAAAATTAGAAATAGCTGCTCTTAACATAAAAAGCGGCAATACAAATTGAGTAGCTATTGTGCTAACTCCAGAGAATAGAGTTAAGCAAATAACACCAAAATTTGATGTATATCCAATGCTATTCATTTGAAGTCCTATAACGCTTATTCCTCTCAGTCTCCATAAACGATTCCCATTGCTCTTTTTCTGCGGCTTTTTCGCTTGTCTCTGCAAGTATCTTTTGTTTTTCAATCATTATTTGTGTTTGTTGGTTTTTTTGAACTTCACTTAACCCAACGTTCATTTCTAAAGTATTTAATGCTGTCGCCATATCTGAACCAAAAGCAGCAAGTCTTAATAAGAATGATCTAAGTCTTTTTATATAAGTAGTTGTATGTCTAATGTTACTTGATAACCTGTTCTTTGAAGTATAGTTTATACCCTTCATTAAGGTTCTACCCTCTTTAGTAAGGTATATTGTTTCATATGCATTTCTTTCGACTTCGGATGCAATCTCTTCTAATTGGTTAAAGGAGTCTACCAACTCCTCAGAACCTCCAATTGTTTCAACTAACTCAGCCATTGCAGAGGCAATAGCAGCTCCCTCAGCTGCGTCGTCTCCTTTTTTGGCCATAAAGTCCAAAAACGCATAGCTTTGCGCACCTATAAATAGATACACTAAAATGACAGACATCTAATTGCCTCGCTTAAGCTTAGATTTGGTACATTTTTAATAAGTAAATTAATTTTACTATTATCATCTTTTGATGATGAAAACCTAAGATACTCTTCAGGGGTTACTCTAACTCTAAATAATCTTTCACCATATGAGTCTTGAAGTAAAAATTCAGAATACTGACCTTTAACTTTTTTTAAGTTTGAAATGGTATTTACACCAAAATCAGACATTTTTAGTATTTTTTGAAATTT
>JAGRAL010000311.1 GCA_020434605.1 Bdellovibrionales bacterium | reverse complement strand
TGAGGTAAGTGTAAATGATACGCTAGTTCCTAAAAGTTCTATAAATGGTTGGGACTACTATGAGAAAAATCACTCTATACGATTTTATGGATCGGCAATTCCTGCTACCGATACCATTATAAAAATCATTGAACCAATCAGATAAATCTAAGGTTTAAGTGAATCACAGAGTTTTTGTAGACTGTGTAAAAAACTAGGAGTTAATCTACTAAACTCATCAGCATCAATTGTTTTTATTTTTGCACCTGGCACTAATTCTAACCAATAATTTGTCACTGTTTTTTTACCATGCTTTTTTATTACATCCGACATGATAAAAACATAGTCCACTTGGCTTTTTAGGATTTCTTCTTTACCCCACACTGGATATCCCTTGGTCTTTACGGTGTTTTTTAGTCCACAGTATTTTAGACCATCATCAAGGTAATTATTATTTCCCGCCACGTAATTGGGAGAGTAATCAATTTGTAATACATAAGAGGTATTTTTTTGCACTTTTGGTAGTGCGGCTATTTGCTCTTTAATACTTTGAATGTATAAGTTCGATTTGGCTTGAAATCTGGTGTTTAGACTTTCCAAATTCATAACTAAGTCGGTGACTTTCTGATTTTTAAGCAAAATAAGATCAATCTCTAACTGATGTAGCTTTGGCTCTAAAGAGGTAAAGCCTAAATCATAGGCTACCACATGGGAAACACGCATTTGTAAAAGTTTTTCATAATCAACGACAAGACCCTTGCTGCTAGTAGCGACATCCTTTAGCTGGGGCAGAGAATGGGATAAATCATCCGCAGTAACTACCAAATTGTGTAGATTTAAGGCAATAAGTAGCTGACTACTCGCTGGATCTAGGCTTGCGATGCGGATTTCAGAGCAAAATACTAGAGAATAGAATAAAAATACAAATGTCGACACGGTTTGAAATCCTTTGCTGCTACAATCTCTAGCTGAGGAAATACATAATGACAAGATGATGCAAAATGTTAGTAGCGGCTAATTGAAAAGATTATGATAAGATTGCCTAGATAAATCAATAAATTAGCGATAGATTCTGTGCAATATAGTGAGGAAATATGTCTGTAGTGTCGAATCAAAACACAGGGACTGGTGTCTCTGAATCGGATGTGAATCAATTACTTTTCACTGGTGTGATGACCACCAAGTTGGATGACTGGATTGCTTGGGGGCAAAAAAATGCTCTTTGGCCTCTACCTTATGGTACAGCTTGTTGTGGTATCGAACTAATGTCGGTGATGGGACCTAAATACGATCTTGCAAGATTTGGTGCAGAGGTTGTTAGGTTTTCTCCAAGACAAGCTGACTTGATGATTGTTGCCGGTACAATTACTGAAAAGATGGTGCCAGTACTGGTTCATATATATGAACAAATGTTAGAGCCAAAATATGTTTTATCTATGGGCGCTTGTGCGAGCTCAGGCGGATTCTATCGTTCATACCATGTCTTACAAGGAGTGGATAAAGTAATTCCTGTAGACGTGTTTGTGCCAGGTTGTCCTCCAACTCCAGAAGCAGTTTTAGATGGAATTATGCTTTTACAAAAAATGATTGAGACTCATCAGCCACGACCATGGAAAGATGCATGGAAGGGACCACGCCGTGATTAAATTAGAAGTTTTAAAAGAAGATTTACATCAGAAGTTTCAAGATCCACAGATGTCTTTGTCTACAAGCTTTGGTAGTCACATATTAGAAGTACCAAAAGATAAAGTAGTCCCTGTTCTTAGCTTTTTAAAAGATACAGGAAAGTATGATGTGCTAATGGATCTAACGGCCGTTGATTACTTGCCTCGTCAGCCTAGATTTGAAGTAGTCTACCACTTGTTTAATTCTAAAAACTTTCAGCGTTTAAGAGTAAAAGCTAAGCTTGCTGAGGGTGATACGATAGATTCACTGACGCCAGTATGGCGATCAGCTAATTGGTTTGAGCGTGAAGCCTATGATATGTACGGTATTGTGTTCAAGGGTCATCCAGCACTTCGAAAAATTTTAACACATCATCATTTTAAAGGACATCCACTTCGTAAAGATTACGATGCAACAAAAACGCAAGCTTGCCATGATGTTTTGCCTATCGAGTTTGATGATGGCACAAGATTTCAAGAAGACCCAGAAAGAGATTTAGTTCCATTAAACCTAGGGCCTTCGCATCCGGCAACTCATGGTACTTTAAGAGTGATGGCTGCGCTTGACGGAGAAAAAATTGTTAAAGCGGGTGTCGAGTTAGGTTTTTTACACCGCTGTTTTGAAAAGATGGCTGAAACGCATCAGTTCAACCAAGTGATTCCATATACGGATCGTCTTAACTATTGCTCGGCTCCAATGAACAACATTGGTTACTGTAAAACAGTTGAGAAACTTTTAGGTGTAGATATTCCACCTCGTGCTAAAGCAATGCGAATCGTACTAGCTGAATTATCTCGTATCATTGATCACAACGTATGTATCGGGGCGAACGCGCTTGATCTTGGTGCTCTTACCAGCTTCTTTTACTTATTTGAATTAAGAGAAAGAGTGTACTCACTATTCGAAAAATTATGTGGAGCAAGGTTAACCGTTTCTATGACTCGTGTGGGTGGAATGGCATATGACGCTCCTCCGGGTTGGTTCAATGAAGTGCTTGAAACTTGTAAGCACATTAAAAAAGGTGTAGATGAGTTTGATCGTTTACTATCTAAAAATAAAATTTGGCTACAACGTACACAAAATGTAGGTTCGATCACTGCTGAACAAGCATTGCAATGGGGTTACACAGGGCCTTGTCTTCGTGCTGCCGGTGTTGGTTTAGATTTAAGAAAAGCTGAACCATATTATGGCTACAACCAATTAGACTTTGATATTCCAGTAGGTACAACAGGCGATGTTTATGATCGCTATGTAGTTCGTATGGAAGAGATGCGACAATCTGTTCGTATTATTGAACAAGTGATCAAAGGAATGCCGGGCGGAGACTTTACAATTCGTGATAAAGGAATCGTTCTTCCAGAGAAAAAAGATGTTTATGGAAACATCGAAGGTTTGATGAACCATTTCATGTTAGTCATGAAAGGAATTCGTCCACCTGTTGGTGAAGTTTATGATTATACAGAGGCTGCCAACGGAGAGCTTGGCTTTTACATGGTAAGTGACGGTAGTCATAAGCCATATAGACTGCGTGTGCGTCCACCTTGTTTTGCAATTTATCAATCATTTCCTGAGCAAATCACAGGAGGACTACTAGCCGATGTGATTGCAATATTGGGAAGTATGAACTTAATCGCTGGCGAATTAGATCGATAAGAGGGTTTATGTCATTATCTAAAGAAGGTATAGATTACATTAAAAAAGAGTTAGACAGATATGAGTCGCGTTTGTCTGCTATTATTCCTGCGCTTTATCAGGTGCAAAAAGAAAAGGGATGGGTAAGTCCCGAGAGTATTCAGGATTTAGCTAAAATCATGGATATTCCACCTGCGCAAATTAACGAAGTAGCTACGTTTTATACAATGTTTAACAAAAAGCCGACAGGCAAGTATCACATACAAGTTTGTACCAACATCACTTGCTCTATGAAAAAAGGTCGCGAGTTAACAGATTATATTACTTCAAAACTGGGAGTAAAAGAATCTGATGTTAGCCCTTGTGGTCGCTATACGGTTTCACGAGTGGAGTGCTTGGGGTCTTGTGATACAGCTCCGGTCCTACAGGTAAATTTTGATTATCACGAAAACATGAATGAAAAAAAAGTGGATGAACTTTTAGAGAGGTTAAAATAATGGGCGTAAAGTATTTAACAGAACATTATGATAACCCTGAGTTTGTAGGAATTAAGGGCTACGAAAAGCTTGGTGGATATGTTGAGCTAAAAAAAGCTTTTAAGATGAAACCTAAAGAAATTATTGAAGAAGTAAAAGCTTCTGGTCTGAGAGGTCGTGGGGGAGCTGGTTTCCCAACGGGTATGAAGTGGAGTTTTCTTCCAGAGAACGGTGAAACTAGATACTTGCTTTGTAATGCTGACGAAGGTGAGCCTGGAACTTTTAAAGATCGTTTGATGATGGAAAAGGCTCCTCATCAATTGATTGAGGG
>JAGRAL010000310.1 GCA_020434605.1 Bdellovibrionales bacterium | reverse complement strand
AAATCGATAAAACAGAAAAACTTTATTATTTAGCAAGTAGCCACTATAAACTAGTAGAATTTGACTACTCATCTGATCTATTCAAAAAAGTAAAAGCCTCTGCTAATAAAAACTTATCAGGTTCAGCTGGCTTTTATTTGGGATTAATACAGTATCAGCGAGAAAATTTTAATGCCGCCAAAGTTGAATTTGAATTTGTTTTAGATAACTCCGTGGACCCTGAGTTAGATAAACAAGCCGAGGTTTACCTTGAAAGAATTCAACAAGATTTACAGTTCTTAGAGCAAAAAAAGAAGCCTTACTACGCAAATGCCAGTGTTGGTATCCAACAAGACTCTAACATTTTGTTACAACCAGATGGCACATCTTCATCAGCTACTGCAGCCGATGACGGAGGTTTACGCTTTCAATTGATGGGCTCTTTAGAATACAAAGCAAAACAGACAAAAATTGATGAGTGGAGTCTAAAATCCACACTAGTTTACTACTACTCTGTAGACGATGAATTCACGCAGGCAGATCCCCTAGATGTTACCGTTTCAGCAGCTTATAAAAAGAATTCTTCTATCTCTGGCAAAAGTTATAGATGGGAATTAGAGCCAGGCATTGAAACTCTTTATATGGATGTGGATCAAGAAGGTAGTAGAGAGAATATATTAAATGCCGTATTTTTAAATTGGAAAAACTCAATCGTTATGAGTGAAAGACTTATATCGAATTATAATTTTCAAATTTATGTGAATGACTCTAAAATTGATGCTTCTACATCTGACGATGATGCATCTTCTATCAAGTACACATTCACATATAACAACATCTATTTTATCGACCGTGAAAAAGGAAAGATCTTAATCTCAGATTTAGGTTACCTTATTAACGATGCTGATGGAAAGAACTACGCCCACACTCGTTTTGATCTTGCCCTTAATTATATTCAACCTATCACTCTTTGGGACCTTACACTAAGTGCAAAATTAGCTTACAATCAATCTGACTACGACTCGGATGACAATAGAGTAGATAAGAATACATCGTTTAATTTAACCTTCATTAGATCTATTAACGATTGGTTAGGTTGTAATGCCAGCTTGGGCTATATAGATAACAAATCTAATGTAGATACTAGAGAGTATGATAAGTACACTATCGGTGCCAACGTAACTGGTAAGTGGAACTTTTAACTTAGGTAATCTTCTTTATAAGGCCTTAGAGCATTTTCAATATTTCTAAGGCTAGCTTCAGATAATTGTATCGAGTCAGAATCCGACAGCGGTGTTTGTTGAAACGCTGCAAAATCAGATTGATTTGGAAGAATTCCTATTGTCGACAAGAGACGAATCATAAAATGTAGGTATGTTTTTTTATTTGCATTAATAGCCGCACAAAGCTTTAAGTAGTTACCTAATATATGGAACACCTCTTCTTGCTCTAAACCCTCTTTGCACACCTTATTTACAAGCTGTATCCCTCGCATTGCAGTCTCTACTTTTTCATAAGACTTACGTAAGCCTTCAAAGGAATCTAATAGCTTTGCCTCTTCTAAGTAAGTCAGTCCTGATGAGGCTTCTTTCCATGAAAATTCAATATAGTGGCTAGGCTCAAGGACTCCGCCTGCAAATCTTTTCTTACTTTTCAGAGCTGACTTCGCAATAAAATCTCTTTTAATCCCACTAGATGTTAGTATTTGCACGCCTAAGTCAGACTCATTAAAGACATTCGTTCGTAAAATGATTCCTTTTGATTTTCCTTGTTCCATTTATACCGCAAATGTAAAGAGCAAAATAATTGCCAGGATATCAGCAACTACAGCAAATATTGGGACTGTACCAACTGTAGAGTCATATCCCAACATATCAAGTATGTAAGGAATTATCGTTCCTAACAGCATTGAAGATATGATTTGTAAGCCCATAACAGTAGAAAGCTTTAAGTGACTCGTTGGATTAGGTAAGAAATGAAACGATAACAAATAAAACACAGAAGCAAATAAAACAGCATATATAACTGCTCTACACATTTCTAGAAATAGATGTGATATAAAATTTATTTCTAATTTACCAGCATTGATCAGACCCACCGCCACCGTAGCTGATTGTCCACCAGCTGTGGCGCCCAATGATAGTAGTAGTGGGATCATCGCTGAGATAGTTAAAAGCTGATTCGTATCAAACGTGTAACCCAATAGTCTAATGAGTAGAAAACAAAGTCCGCCACCAATAAAGCTAAATAACAACCAAGACAATCTACTAAATAAACTTGTTAAAAATCCTTCATCATCGACATCAGACGCTCTACCCATCGCTAAGAAGTCATCAGCACCTTCAGCACGAATTACGTCAATCACGTCATCTACAGTAATCACACCTTCTAGTTTTTGTGATTCATTTACAACAGGCAGAGATAAGAAGTCATATCTTTCAACAATTCTTGCTACCTCTTCTTGATCTGTGTTTAAATCCACACTAATAATTTCTGTTTCCATCAAGCTTTTTAAAACTTGGTTTGGCTTAGATAATATCAACTGCTTTAAACTTAAGACACCCACTAGATGTTCTTCATCATCAACAACATAGATATAAAAGGTTACCAAGTTTTCATCTGAGTTATTTTGAATTTCTTCAATCGCCTGAGCCACCGTATAACTTTGATTAAGTGCAAAGTATTCAGTGTTCATTAATCCGCCGGCTGAGTCCTCAGGATATCTCATTAGGTCAGCTACATCTTCTGAGCTTTCTCGCTCCATTTTATCCAAGATTTCTTGTGACTTGTCTTTTGGTAAGCTCCCCAACAAGTCAGCCGCATCATCCGACTCCATCTGACTTACTAATTCTTGGGCCTCGGTTTTATCGATACTAAGAATTAAGTCTTTCTGGTTTCTCCCCTCCAGATAGCTCAAAATCTCAGCTTTAATATCTACTGAATCAATCAGATTAAAAATGCGTAAGCGCTCAACACGGTCCATTTCTTCTAAAAGTGCGGCTATATCTGCAGCATGGGTCTTATTAAGAATGCGCTTAATGTTCTTCCAAGCAGCTCTTCTGTACAGCTTACGAATACTTTCAACTAAAACTTTTGTGCGCAATTCAAGCATTTATGACCTAGAGCCCTTTTAAAATCCACAACACCAATACAATATGTATCTTCATACTTCAATTATTGGTGCTAGTCTATCATTCACATTTAAGTAACAAAATTGGCTTATTCTATAACTATAGGCTTATAAACTCTTTATAAACCTTAGAAAATGAGTCTTTAACCTCATTTATAGCGATGTGATCTAGTACAAGCCACTGATTCATATTACCAACACTAAATTTTGAATCATTCCACCAAGCGTAATTAAAGGGTTGGTCATAGGTACACTTACTAGTGCAAATTATATGGCCCTTAACAATATGGGATTTTAAAAATTGATATAAAGGCTCACTGTTTTTGCCTACATTAAACACTGTTCGATCCCATACACGCTTCATTTCTGCATTAAAATAACAGTTTATCCCACCTATTTTTTGCAGGGAATCTTCAAAAGACTCAATAAGACTTTGATGCTCACTAATATCTTCCTTAGTAAAAGCATACTCATTTGTCGTAGGAGCTAAATACAGTTCATCAATTTTTTTAGAGCGAGAACCTAAAAGTAACGCTCCATATGACTCATGATCTCTGATTTCAATAACATATGGATTGTGATCTATTTTTTTATTCTTCAATAAATGTGAGTTATGGCGAAGAATAATTGTAAATATCTTTTTATCGGTAAGTTTTTTAACCAAATTTTCTATTTCAAAGATTTCACCGCTAATTGGATGATCCTCACTTAAAATAAAAAAACATGTTTCATCGCTAACTACTGACAAAATCTCATCAGCTTTATCTTGCGCAGAAAACTCTAAAACCTTTACACCGTCCCTGGCCACTCTCTCAGATAAAGTTGATAGGTAAGGGCTTTGGCCAGTCACCAAACCAATTTGTAATTTATGCGGGTAAAGACGAAATAAACCTTTAGCACTTTCTGTAAGAGCATGGGCAACAGAAGAACAAATACGAACTGAAAATTTGTCATCTAGATCAAACTTAGTCTTATAAGACTCGGTGGTTCTGCTGGCCCTTTTAAGGTCTAAGACTGCTGCCTTCAAGTTAAAAACCCTTTAATGGCCGCTTTATTCTCTGTTTTTAAATCAATCGTCAAGCCGCGAACTTCTTTTGCGGGACTAATAAATGATTTTTCAAAATGTAAACTTTTTGTAGGACATGCTTCAACACAAATCCCACAGTAAATGCATTTGTCATAAGAAATTGAAAACTTCTCTATATGTCGAACAATATCGGCACCTAAAGTTGTCTTTGGTTTCTTCATAGAGGCAGAGTATATCTCACCACTAATCGCAATCGCTTTTGTTGGACATACCTTCTCACAGTCACTACAACCGCTACACTCTTGAAAACGATTTTTAATTTCAAGTCGCGAAAAGGGATGAATATACTTATTCACGTATGGGTATTCAAATGTTACTGAGCTATGCCTTTGGTTCATTTTCATCTTCATGTATAAAAACTTTATATAAGATAAAAAACGTCTCATCCTAAAGCCCCCTGCTCGATACTAAGACCAAGGCTCGCGTATGCTAAGTCTAAATCTTCAACCTCTGAGCCAGCTAGTAAGTCTGGAACAAAGTTCTTTACTCTAGTGGAAACACTAGAGATAAATATTTTTTTAGACATATAAGCTACATACATAGGTCCACTTGGAGCCTCAATGCTTGATACATACATACCGTTTGGCGATTCATAAACTTCAGCATGCTCTAATAGAAATTGACCAGAAGGCAGATTGGCCATCAAGCCTTTCACTACAAAAATATGGTGCTTAATTTTTTCAATAGCTACTAAAAATCTTGTGGCAGCATCACTCCCATGCAAGCCTTTTAGATTAAACTTACCTACCACATCATAAATTCCGTACTTAGTATGATTTCTTACATCTAAGTCTATTCCTGCAGCTGTAGCTACAATCCCACCCCAAGAAAATTTTTGAATTAGTTTTTTTGAAATTTTCATAACACCTTCCATTCTTTCTAAAAGAAGGCTGTCATTTACAATCTTTTGATAAACCAACATAAACTCTGATTCAAAAGCTTTAATCTGAGCTTCTAATTTGGTTTGTATACCAATAGTTAAGTCTCTCTCAACGCCATTTAATA
>JAGRAL010000309.1 GCA_020434605.1 Bdellovibrionales bacterium | reverse complement strand
GTTTTTGAAAATGCTAATGGCTTAAAAAGACGCCCCTCTTGATCTACCAGTGTAAAAATCGGCAAGAAAGAAACTGCAATTACAAAAAGAGAAAAGAAAACCGAAGGCCCTACTTCTTTCAATGCGCTCAAGCGCACATCAAAAAAACTTTCTTTACGACCACTCTCATGCCAAAGATGAATTTTTCGATATGCATTTTCAACTTCGACAATAGCACCATCAACTAATACGCCAATAGATATAGCGATACCTGACAATGACATAATATTAGAACTCAAACCAAAGTAGTAAAGAGGAATAAAAGCTAAAAGAACAGATATTGGAATCGTAAAAATTGGTACCAGTGCAGAGGGCACATGCCATAAAAACAACAATATAATAAGACTGACGATAACTAGCTCTTCGATAAGTGTACCTTTAAGAGTTTCCATCGCTCGATCAATCAGCCCTGATCGGTCATAAACAGATACTATCTTTACACCTTCAGGTAAGCTCTTTTGAATTTCAGATAAGCGCTCTTTTACACGATCAATAACCGCAGGAACATCTTCACCTTGCCGCATAACAACGATTCCGCCGACAGTATCACCCTTACCGTTAAAATCCGTCAAACCTCTGCGCATCTCCGGACCGACAGAAACTGTAGCTAGCTGCTTAACAAGTATAGGAGCACGGCTTCGTTGGTTATATGCAACAACGGCATTTTCAATATCTTCAGTTTTATCAACAAGGGCTCGGCTTCGCACCATGGCTTCCGTTCCGGATAGTTCAATGGTTCGCCCACCACTTTCTTGGTTGGAATCGCGAACAGCATTTAAAAGATCCTTCATAGTCAACTGAAACTGCGCTAACTTATAAGGGTTCGCTCTAACTTGGTATTGTTTAACAAAACCACCTACAGCTGCAACCTCGGCCACACCTGGAACAGACTGAAGCTGATACCTAACAAGCCAATCTTGTAGTGAACGTAAATCGCCCGGATTAAATTTTCCTGATTCATCCTGTAGTGCATATTGAAAAATCCAACCAACACTTGTGGCATCAGGACCAATTTCAGTTTTTACACCACTTGGAATTTGAGAAGCAATACGATTCATGCTCTCTAGCACACGACTCCGCGCCCAGTAAAGATCTACGCCGTCTTCAAAAATTACATACACATAAGAAAAACCATAATCAGAAACCCCTCTAACAGTTTTTACTTGAGGAGCACCTAACATGGCTGAAACAAGTGGGTAGGTCACTTGATTTTCCATAATATCTGGTGACCGATCCCAGCGTGAGTAAATAATAACTTGTGTATCAGAAAGATCTGGGATTGCGTCCAAAGGAATATTTTTTAACGAGTAGTATCCCCATAGTGTCGCCACAAAAGTGAGAGCAAGAACAAGGAAGCGGTTGTGAGCTGAAAAGCTGATAATCCTACTTATCATATTATTTTTCTCCAGGCATACACATAGCCATTGGAATATCCCAGTGTTGTCCCTTAGGGCACTCTGGTAGTTTGGATACTCCCTCCTCCCCTCCTTGAGAAGCAGCTCTAATTTTTGCTTCTGAGTCTATCAAAAAATT
>JAGRAL010000308.1 GCA_020434605.1 Bdellovibrionales bacterium | reverse complement strand
AGGCCGCCTGCTGAGAGTGGATGAGTGCTTTATTATAGTTTTGTATGTGATGCTTTCCGATTGCAATAGCTCCAGAGCTGACGATTGCAAGTTCGTGACCCTCATTGGCCAGTGCCACTACGTCTGAGAGGATATTTTCTAGTTTTGATGTAGCAATACCAGAAGAATCGGTAATAGAGGAGGAACCTAGTTTTATAAGAATTTTTGACATGCTATCATTTTACCGTTTCTTTGGGGCAATTCATGAAAAATCTCCATATTAGACAAAGGTACAGTGCTTGCTAATACTTGTAATCACGATTAGATTATCTCCATGCAGGATAAAGATATCATAAGAATGGGGGCTGACCCTAAAGACTATCACAGATCTTCGGTTTCGAAGAGAATCTTTGCTTTAGCACAAGAAAATCAGCTGCTGTTTGCGCATTACGAATATCGTTGGCCAGTGCCGGTACCAGAACACTGGTTGCACTCTAGCATGCGTGAGGAAGGGCAGGGCGCAAGCTATTGGCAGTCAGGGGTTTTATTCGAGTCAAAATATCAAGCGTTTCGCCATGATTCTGCTGTATGTAATTTTCACCCAGGACAATCCTCAAAGTGGGGAGCCCATGAGCTGTGTCATAAATTAGTTGGATATGCCTGGCGACCAAACGAGAATTTATTATTTCATACCCTGGCAGCTTGGACCGCTGAAGTTTTACCTGTGGTTGTGTACTATTTTTGGGATGAAATAGATTCTTATAAATGTGATGTTCACCGTGCACATACAATGTCACCCACCTCTTATTGTGTAAGTTGTGAAGCGATATCTGAAGTTACAAAAGAAACGCGCTCTCAGCAGCTGCAAGCCGGTTGGGATTTTTTAAATACGCAGCTACTTGCCATAGAAGAATCTTTACAAAAACAAAGAATCATATCTGCGCCTTACTTTTCTTTGAATTTAGCTGACGATGCCTACCACTATAGTTTGTCGCAGTTGGAGCGTCTAAATTCGGATGTATATATTGAATATATGAAGGAGGCAGTACCTGCCACATTGTATACGCAAAGTATAGAGGATTTAATCAAAAGGGTTAGGTATGTAGCAAGTGCCCTTATGGATAATTCATCATTTTCTAACTATAATATCTCTCGAGAGAATTGGGCTTATATGGATATCAGCTTTCGTGGTCTTGAGTTAGCAGAGAGCATGGATACAGAATTAAAGTCTATATTTTTAAAACAAGTAAGAGCATACATTAAAACCAAAAAATTGGATGCATTCTTAGCAGAGTACCAAGCATTACAA
This sequence comes from Bdellovibrionales bacterium, assembly GCA_020434605.1. Taxonomy (GTDB): domain Bacteria; phylum Bdellovibrionota; class Bdellovibrionia; order Bdellovibrionales; family UBA840; genus JAGRAL01. The sequence continues at coordinate 4,531 of JAGRAL010000308.1, read as the reverse complement.
GAGGACTATGAAATGCCTAGTGCAAGAGAGTTCTTTGGCACAGGTTATGAAATCAATAACGAATTTGGGTTTTATAAAGAGCAAATCATCGAGGGCTTACAATCACTTTTACCTAATACCTATGAACTTTTAAATGATGATGAGATTGACGAATTCGTAAAAAGTGATCGTGGTAACAGAGAATATTTAGGGCAAAGAATACAAGGTCATTTTAAGATTGATGCCATTGAAGTAGAAGCGTTTATCAATCAACCGCAGGGGTTTTTTGAAAAATCCTACGGTGCGTTTAATGTAAAATCCAAATTTAAATGGAGCAATAGAGCTCGCATTTTTAAAAACTCTAAAAACATTGAGGCCCTAATTGAGCAAGCCTCTCCCTATGTACTGCTATTTAAGTCAATAAATGGGGAAATTTTAAGCTACAATTTGTCTGACGCTGAGGGTGCAAAGCTGATAAAATACCAAAAACAAACTTTTTATCTGGATGAACTCAAAGTGTCGCTTGAAGATGCAGACTTTTATGTACAAAATCATATACTAGTAGAAGCGAGAGAGGGATAAATGCTGTATTTTGTAATAGCCATCATATTGTTTTCTTACATACTCGACGTTGTAGTTGAGACATTAAATTTAAAACGAATTACAACGCAAATTCCAAGTGAGTTTGTAGGTTTGTATGATCAAGAAAAATATATTAAATCACAAGAATACCTAAGAACAAATACCCGTTTTGGCTTAGTGCAATCAACGGTGTCAACACTTCTGCTTTTGGCATTTATATTTTTAGATGGTTTTATATACTTAGACAATTGGGTAAGACTTCAAACCAATACACCTATTTTGCAGGGATTATTATTTATTGGAGCATTTGTCTTTGCTAGTATGCTAATCGCACTTCCATTTTCGTACTATCATACGTTTGTAATCGAAGAAAAATTTGGATTTAATAAACAATCAAAACTTACGTTTGTGAAAGATCAAATATTAGGTCTTGTCCTAGGTGCCATTTTAGGTGGTGGTTTATTATCCTTGATTCTTTGGTTTTTTGAATCCAGTGGCCAGGTTGCATGGCTCTACTGCTGGGTAGCCGTTGTCTTATTTCAAATATTTGTGACATTTATTGCACCGGTGGTAATTATGCCATTATTTAATAAGTTTGTTCCTTTGCCAGATGGTGAATTAAAATCTGCAATCAATGACTACGCCAAGAACCAAAACTTTGAGTTACAGGGAATTTTTTCAATGGATGGCTCTAAGAGATCGTCAAAAGCCAACGCTTTTTTTACAGGTTTTGGCAAATTAAGAAGAGTGGTCTTGTTTGATACCTTGATTTCAAAACACAGTATAAAAGAATTAGTAGCAGTTCTTGCTCATGAAATTGGTCACTTTAAGATGAAACACATTCATAGACATTTAATTGTCTCAATATGTTCAAGTGGTGTGATGTTTTATTTGATGGGTTTATTTATGAAGAACGAAATGGTTTTTTCGGCATTTCATATGGAAAATGTTTCCGTCTATGCTAGTTTAATATTTTTTAGCTTAGTGTATAGCCCAGTTTCTGACTTAACATCTTTGATTTCTCTGCATATGAGCAGAAAGTATGAGTTTGAAGCAGATGCTTATGCTGTTAAAACCTATGGACATCCGGAGGCATTAGCTGACGCACCAAAAAAACTAAGTGTAGACAGCTTATCAAATTTAAATCCGCATCCGCTAAAGGTATTTTTTGAATATACTCATCCGCCAGTGATTGAGAGGGTAAAGAAGCTTCAATCTCTTTCCATACAAAGATAGACTTGTTGTTCTTTATAACCTGCTTTGTGTAGCTGCGATTCGATCGCCCTCAGTAAATGTAAACGTAGAGGGCGTGAGTATCTAACCTTATTGTCAAATGAAGTATAAAAAGGCCCGCCCAACATGGGTGAGTCTGGATAATTTTTCTGTACCTGTTGATACACATCTTTTGTAAAACGAACTACACCGATAGAGATATAAGAGATGTCTTTAGGTTGAAAATATTCAGACATCTGTTCAATGAGCTGTGTATATTCGGAAATAACAGTATCTGTGACGATAATTGGGTCAAAGTGAATTCCAACTTTAAATCCCTTCTGAATTAATTTCTGCATGGCACTGAGTCTTGCTTTTAGGGGAGCGGTTTTTGAATCATATTCCTTTATGGCCGAATCTGTAGATAGAGAAAAACTAACAATGATATTTTTTAAAGGCTGCAAGTTTTCAATGGATTTAATATTAGCTGATTTAGTTCGTAGCTCTAAATAGGCATTAGGCATTTCGCTAAATGCGTTCCAATACATTGGCCACTCTTCAGTAATATGACTTAAAGCAAGTGAGTCGCTAAATTCTCCGGCATGAAACCAAACCTCGCTTTTAGTATCATTATAAATTTGCTTGATCTCTTCAATAATTTCATCATGATTTACAAATAAAACAATATCAGGCGATTGAAAGTAGCCTTGCAAATAACAATACTGACATTCGTAAATACAGTTATATGCGTGTATAAAATAGTAGTGTGCTTCATTTCCTACGCCGTAGGCCGCTGGGGTTAGCTTTACTAAGCTCCCTTTTTTTTGAGCAAGTATCAATTGTAAGTCAGAGCGTTTTTGTAAGTAAGGCTTTTTTACCTTTTGAAAATAGTCTTCATAAGAAGAAATGTATTGGACAGGACTTTTGTTAAAGCGCTCTACAATGGTCTTTACTTGTTTGTGTTCTTTTACGTTGTCTTCGATGAGGATTTTACTCCACATTTTTACCTCGTAACAAATCTAATACTTTCTCAAAAGGAAAGCTGTCCAAGTTTCGCAATTTGTTTGCTAAGTCGTCAGCACTTGTGAATTTTATATTTAACTCTAAGTCATCACTCTCTAAGCTTTTGTCATAAGAAACTTTTAGAGAATCGTTTTTGTATTTAGCAGTAATTTCATTGAGTCGTTGTTTGATATTAAATGTAAATGGATCCAGATGCTCCTGCATAAATGTAAGTAATAGCTTAGTTTTGTCGTTTGGCTTTTTGGCATTAAATGTTGGAAAGCTGGCGATGAGTTGCTTGGGAGAGATGTTCTTTTTTAAAGAAATTTTATGCAGCAATTTCTCGTACTCATTTTTTTGTGTGAATGTAAAGTGATATCCCTTTGGGATTAAGTCCTCGGTGTTTTCATTTTTGTCGGTGGGTAGGTTTAAATATGCGTTTAAAAGCGTTAATGAAATTTCTTCAGCTATGTCTTTGATTTGTGAGCAAGCTTCTTTTGTAGCGTCATCACTAATATATTTAAAGCAAAAAAAGTCTTTCTTAAATCGTTTGCTAACAGAGGCGAGTGCCCAAGCTTCTCGATCTAAAATTGGTGAGAATTGAAATATTTTATTAGCATCTTCTGATGATTGTATGCGAGTTTCTGTGCTTGTTACATCAAACTGCGCTTCTTTGTTTTGAGTAGTAAAAGACCTAAATTCCATCTGTAGATCAGCTCTTTGTCGGTAGAGTGTTCGTATTGGATAGACATGATTAAGCTCTGTCTGTTCAGGATTACCAGCAGCAACGCCTAAATTGATAACGGCATTTATTTCTGGGGTGGTGGCTAAAACTTCTGTTAGATGCTCAGTCGCCGACTGCATCCCTTCGCCTGTAATCAGAATATAGTATTTGTCTGCCTTGAATAAATAGGGGGTAATGCTTTTATTTGGAGCATGGTTAAAAAAAGCAGAGGCCTCTAATCTATGGGCAAAACATAAAATTTGCATGTGAGCCTTATAGCTTAAAAATTGAGATAAATTAAGTGTTTATTCTTTCTTGTCGTGCTATTCATTGGTTATGGTAGGTTTTCCTGAGTTTCCTATAGGTTTTGGTGCCGCCTCGATTAGTGGAGAGGGTGGTGGATATGGCTTTGGTAACATATCCGAAAAAGAAGCTCTACACCTACTGCAAGTATCTTTTGATAATGGCATTCGCCTGTATGATACAGCTCCTATATATGGTTTCGGAATGTCCGAAGAAAGAATCGGCAAAGCTTTTCGTTCAAAAAGAGAAGAGGTTTTTATTGTCTCTAAAGGCGGAGTTACTTGGGACAAAAATAAGCGTGTAGATAAAAACAATCACCCAGATGTGATTGCTCGTATGTTTGAAAAAAGTTTAACAGACTTACAAACGGATTACATAGATTTATATATGATCCACTGGCCAGATGACAGACATGATATCAGACCCGCCATTGAAGTTTTAATGAAAGCAAAAGAGCAGGGTAAGATTCGCTTTATTGGTCTTTGTAATACTAATGAAGAAGATTTTAAAAAAGCTTCTAGTCTTTGCAAGGTGGATGCTCTGCAGGACAATTGGAATTTATTCTCTTGGAACGAATCTTATTGGCGCATGGGTGGTTTTGGAAAAGCCGGTACAATTTATAGAATGGGCTATGAGAAATTTGATAAAGGAATACTTATAGGTCATGTGGTAGAAGGTCGTAAATTTGATGCAAGTAAAGCTAGGTCATGAGCGCCTTGGCGGAAGTAC
>JAGRAL010000307.1 GCA_020434605.1 Bdellovibrionales bacterium | reverse complement strand
CAGTCTCTGGTTGGTTTGCTGACCGATTTGGGATTCGAAAAGTGTATTTAGCTGCAATTACGATATTTACAATAGGTTCACTCCTCTGTGCGCTCTCTCAATCTTTAACTTTTGTAGTAATATCAAGAGTCATACAGGGCATTGGGGGTTCAATGCTACTGCCGATTGGTCGCCTAGCAGTTATACGTGCTTTTCCAGGCGATAAATTTATTGGCGCTCTTAGTTTTGTTGCTGTTCCTGCGTTGATCGCGCCACTTGTTGGTCCAAGCCTAGGTGGCTGGATTGTTGAGTACTCTTCATGGCATTGGATCTTTTTAGTGAATATTCCAATAGGAATAGCTGGTTGTATAGCTACTTATAAAGCTATGCCTGAGGATGATTCGATTTATAAATCCAATTTTGATGTTATCGGTTTTTTACTACTCGCATTTTTTATGGTTAGCACGTCTGTATCGTTAGATAGTTTATCGGGACATCAAATGCCTTATGCGGTCGTTGTGATTATTTTAGTATTTGGTTTTGCAAGTCTTGCTGCTTACTTCTTACATATATCTAAACATACGGACTCATTTTTCTCTCTAAAACTCTTTAAAGTCAGAACGTATAGCATAGGAATTTTAGGAAACCTATTTTCTAGAATTGGTACGAGTAGTATGCCGTTTTTGATCCCTCTGTATTTACAGGTTAGTTTAGGTATGAGTCCATTAATAGCAGGTCTATTTATGTTACCTGTTACTGTGGCAGCTATTTTGGGTAAACAGTTTGTAGCTCCTTTAATTGAATATGCCGGATATAAAAAGTTTCTTTTAATCAATACATTGCTAGTAAGTTTAAGCATGGCTGGGATCAGTTTGATGGATGAGTCCACCAGTGCTACGGTTCGTATAGTGCTACTATTTATTTTTGGTTCAGTAAACTCGATGCAATTTACGGCAATGAATACGCTTACACTAAAAGATTTAGATAGAAGGTCATCAACCGGAGGAAACACATTGTTTTCGATGGTACAGATGCTTGCAATGAGTTTTGGCGTTGCTACAGCCAGTGCGGTTTTATCTACCTTTGCTTATTACTTTGGATCTGCTGAGTCTAAGCAGGCGTTTCAATTTACATTTCTATGTATGGGAGCTTTAACCTGTATTTCGATGTGTATTTTTTCGCAGCTATCAGCAAATACTACGGAAGCACCTAAGACATAAATGGCAATTATGCCCACTGATCTTTTAATTTACTGATAATTTTTGATTCTATCTGTCGGGCTCTTTCTCGTGTAATCCCAAAATAATCCCCAATTTCTTGTAATGTTTTAGGATCATCCGATAAAAGACGGTTTTCTAAAATATAGATTTCTTTATCGTTCAATTCTTTTCTAACAGTATCAATCTTACTTTTTAACAACTCTGTCTCTTCTAATTTAGAGAGCTCCTCATCGATCGGTCTAACTACCTCATTTTTTTGTATATCGATGACAGTTCCATTTGAATCAACATCCAAGGGTTGATCTAAGCTCACATCGCGTGAATTTAAGCGTTTTTGCATATCTTCTACAGCGCTTTCATCAACGCCAAGGCGAGAGCTAAGTAGTGCAACATCCAACTCTTGGCCTAATGCTTCAAGCTTTCTTTGTTCTTTTTGTAATTGGTAAAATAACTTTTTCTGCTCAGCCGATGTTCCAATTCTAACTACAGAATATTGTCTTAGTAAGTACTCTCTGATGTAACCCTTAATCCACCATACAGCGTAAGTGATAAGTTTAACGCCCTTATATGGGTTAAACTCTCTTACAGCATGCATAAGACCAACGTTACCCTCTTGTACTAGATCAATCATTTTGGCACCAAATTTAGAAAATTCAGCAGCCACACTAACAACAAAGCGTAAATTTGAGGTTACTAATTTTTCAGCGGCCTCTGGGTCCTTACTTTCAAAGTATTTAACTGCAAGCTCGTGCTCTTCTTCGCGGCTAAGTAGTGGGTATTTACTTACTTCTGCTAAATAAAGACTAAGTGGGTCTGTAGTACTAGGTAATTTGTTCGTAGCAAGACCTGTCGTAACATCATCAGTCACGATATCTGGCACGATAACTTTAGCTTTAGCGGGTTTCTTTTTTTTAACCATCGAACTCTCAGGCTAGAGCCTTTTCGACTTTCTTCCCCAGTGTGCTTTCGATCATAGATTTAAAAGGGGAAAGCAGTAGTGGTAGCTTTACCTCTATTTCTAAGCTTGATGTTTCGCCCGTAGCACTTACTTTTAGGCTGGCTTCAAATTTAGTTCCCTTGGCAGTCCCAGTTTTTGCCTGATCATCAAACTTACAAACATAGCTAGGATCCAGCTTTCTAAGGTCGTTATCTTGGTCCAAAACCGATTTTAAACGAGTAAATGTTTCACTTTGGTTTAGGGGAGAGTCTTTTTTTATAATAACTTTAGCCATGGAGCTGAGTATAAAAGTATTGTGGGATTTTGTCCATGTCTTTTCAGGCTGGATTTTATTAGTAATTTTTGACACTTAGCTAATCTACATGGCATGATCACTGATATGAAAATTCAATCAGTTAGAGGAATGAACGATATCGCAGGAACTGACAGTTTTTTATGGCGATATATCGAGTCTAAAGCTAGAAAAATTTTTGAAGCTTTTGGGTATCAAGAAATTCGTACACCTATCATCGAAAGTACGGCCTTATTTGCAAGAGGGGTCGGTGAGGGGACCGATATTGTCGAAAAAGAGATGTATACCTTTGCAGACAGAAATGGCGAAAGCCTAACGCTTAGGCCTGAAGGGACGGCCTCAGTGGTTAG
>JAGRAL010000010.1 GCA_020434605.1 Bdellovibrionales bacterium | reverse complement strand
AAACCGTAAGCCAAAAATATCCAGCTTCAACCGTTACAAATTTAAATACCTATAATTACCAATGTAATGATAATAATCATGCATCTTGGGTACCGACCTATGTTGGTATTAATAGCGCTCAAATAGAGGTATCAAGTAACAGCATCAGAGAAAGATATGTGAGTGGAGCAGCACTTGACCCTAGTTTTAGTTGTGCAAGTGCCAGCACGGCAGCTTTTGCTACATGGCCAAGTAACGGTCCAAAGACGGCAGAGTTTGCAGCTTGTGATGAATGTAGTATAGCAAATGCAGCCTTTTTAGCTGTTGCTCCTGATAAATTAGATTTTCTCTGGTTTTTAGATACAACAGCAGCTGACATGGTTCCAAGCCCTACGACAGTATCATTGGTTGCCAATGTAATGACTTATAATTTTAATGCTTTAAATAATAGTGAGAATCCCTACAAATTATCCCATTCAGTTTTAAACTCGGTGGGTGGCCTTCCTAATGCAGGTCCTATCACTACAACTAATAATCATGTTAAAAACTCTTACGCTGCAAGAACTATAAACACAAATATTACCCCAGCGTTTTCAGCACAAACTGCGATCAATCCATGTTTACCTTACGGAACCTATTCATACACAGTGACAGATGGTTGTAATAGAACACAAAATCTTTCGGCGGTTTATAATAATACAGCAGCTGGAAGTAACCTTTGCGACCCTGTGACGCCGGCCTTTCCAGAAATTTCTAATAATACAAGGTATTGTCCTACGTTTGTTAATAAGCCTGCTGCTAGTAGTTGTGCGCCTCAGGTCGGGTGTATAACAGAAATTTCAGGTGGCTACTGTGGTACAAGGCCTCCTCCTTCATGTACTTTTATCAACAGCAAAAATACTTCGTGTAAATTTCCAGCTTGTAATCTTCCATGGGGTGGAACTCTGGAAGTGGGAGAATCTACACCAACTGTTTTAAATCCAAACCCTCCATGCGGTCAGCCGTGTGGAAGTGGGACGATGACTTGTAGGTGGAACGGCACAAATTCTTACCTAACCGGAAGTGGCGGAAACCCAGCGGTTTGTAATGTGACCTCTTGCCCGACTTGTGCGACTCATCCGACTCATACTTTAAACTGTGCCTCTTGTAGCGAGGCGGGTTGTATGGATATTGGTTCAGGAGTTTGCTGTAAAGAACCGGCAACACCAACACCAACGCCGACGCCTGCCCCTACTTGCCCAGTCGGTGAAACCACTTGTGTTTGTGGATCTGGCGGAACTTGCGGGCCTGATATCGATCCAGATCCAGGTAACCAAATTTGTTGCCAACCCGTAGCCTGTGCAAATACTCCGTACAACTGGACCTCTTGGGCCACAAACCCGCCGGCCGATGCTGTTTGTGCAGATGGTGAAACTCCAGTTACTGCAAACCATCCACAAACAAGAGCCTGTCAGGGCAGCTCTGGCAACGAGCCTGGCTGTTGCGCTCCAGATGCTGATGGTACTGCTGTTAACAGAAACGTAAGCTATATTGCAAGCTGTACCGCCGCTCCTGCTTATTGTTGGTCACACGCAGCCTCTATAAATAACAACTTGGAATGTTTACCTAGTGGCGTTGGTCCCTGCACTACACCGGGAGCATCTCATAATACAAAATGTAAAGATGAAAATGGAATTTTACAAACTGGTTACAACGTACGTTGCGACTTAGTATCTATGAACTCTTGTACAATTCCTATAAACTCTAGCCCTGTTGTAGCTGGTTGCTATATCGATACTCACGCTTGGGATGTTAGTAGTAATGGGGGATGCTTTGAAGAGGGTACATGTACATCAACAGACTATATCACTTACTCCACGGGGACACAGCTCGGAGGAGGATCTGAAATAGATGATGTATTTGTATTTTCAGATCCTGCACAATACTCAGTTGTGTGGACAGGAGCTTGTTCCGGCACTGGATCATCTTGTTCAGTAATAAAAACTACAAACGGCAACTTTACTGCCAATGCCACCGTAACACGCCTCTATGATGGCTATACATGGAACTTTAGTGTTACCGCACGTAAACAGACTAGATTATTTCCACCAGGCAACTGCCCTCCCATCAATTAAAATCTTCAGAGCATTGATTCATACACCTATTCACAGAGAGTTATATCGTCGATATAGCTTTCTGGCCTCTGACGAACAGATTAACTTAACACCTTAGTCCTGAAACCTGCTTTTTGTAATGCCTCTAAGTCATAGACTTTGCTACACTTTTTATAGATTTACCAGCATCAGATGGGGATACAACTTTGAAAGATATTTTTTCGAAAATAGCAAAAAAGCTCAGGTTTAAAGGTTCCTCCGTTTTACAAGACGCTTTGGAAAAGACACAAAAGACATTTTTAAAAAAATCAATATCTAACCGATCTTCTGGCGGTAGTTTATTTCAAAAATTAATCAGCATGGATAAACCAAAGTTTGAAAAGTATTACCCTGCCGTAATCGGTGTCGCCATATCTTACTTTGCGGCCGATTTAGCTACCACTTATGTTCGTGTGTACACAATTCCTGAAAAGTCTTCCATCGCTGTTAGTAAAAAATTAAACCCTAGCTACGCTACACAAGCGGTTCGTGGAGACTACGACCCTATTGCAAAACGAAATATTTTTAACTCTGATGGACTAATCCCTAAACCAATATCTGGTGGCGGCGGAGATCAAAACGACATTGACGGCCCAGCAGTACCTACAACACTCCCCCTATCACTTGTAGGAACAATCGTACACGTAAACCCTGCTAAATCTGTAGCCACTATCGATGTTAAGGGCGGCGGTGGACAAAAGATCATACCTTACATTCCAAATGATGAAATCGAGGGAATCGCGATTTTATTGAAAGTAGAAAGAAGAAAGGTCTTTATTCGTAACGTTAGAACCAGAAGACTAGAGTTTATTGAGCTAAAAGATGATTTAAAATTTAAATTTGATTTAACAAAAGCGCTAACACCTTCGAGCAACAACAATAAGTCTAGCGAAGTTAAGCAAGAAGGTAACAACTTTACTATCGCAAGAGAGACGTTAAATAAATATATAAACAATATCGGAGACGTTCTACAACAAGCTAGAGCCGTTCCTAATCGCGACCCAAACACAGGTGAGATCAACGGCTTTCGCTTACTTTTTATCAAACCTGATAGTATTTTTTCTCAACTCGGACTTAAGCAGGGTGATTTACTAAAATCAGTAAATGGCAGTCCTGTTACCAGCATACAAAAAGCAATGGAAATGTACCAAAGCTTAAAAGGGGCCGATAATATCGGAGTCCAATTTGAACGCGAAGGTAAAACAGAAGAATTTAATTATACAGTAAATTAACCAAGGAAGGTTAAAATGAAATGGTTTCTAATTATACTTTTAACGGCTCTTGCTATGGGTGTGGGCCTGCAATCTGGTTTTGCGCAAGACGAAGAGTTTGCCGACGAAGAAGAGTTTGCACCACCTCCCCCACCTCCTCCTGGCGCTTACGAAGAAGAACCTGCACCAGAGCCGATAGCAACTGATGATGCACCTCCCGCTCCAAGCAGATTTGGCGGCGGAAGTAGCGGCGGTTCACCCAACCCATCTTTAAGCTCTGTAAAAAAACGCAGACAAAGTATACCATTTAACGAAGCAGAACCTGAAGACATCACAAATGAAAACTATCCAGATTTAATCGAAAGCTTTGATTATCCAAATGCTGATATTGCTGATGTAGTTAAGGCTATCTCTGAGTTAACGGGTAGAAATTTTATCATCGATCCAAACATCCGAGGAAAAATCACAATCATAGCGCCAACTCAAATCACAAAAGCTGAAGCTTACAAAGCCTTTTTATCAGCTCTTGCTATGAATGGTTATACAGTTGTACCTTATGGAAAATTTTTAAAGATTAAAAGTGTTAACGATGCAAAAAGAGATAATATAAACACTTACTCTGGCTCTTACTCACCTGACACAGATCAGATGATTACTAGAATCATTCACTTAAAACACATCTCTGCCGAAGAAGTAAACCGAAGTTTACGAATTTTAGTTTCAACGAAGGGTGAGATGGCGCCATATGCAGCTACAAACTCATTGATTTTAACTGATTTTGGCTCAAACATTACTAGAATCATGAACATCATCAGCCAACTAGATGTTCAAGGTTTTGAAGAAAAACTTTCTGTGATCCCAATAAAGTCTGCTAAAGCAAAAGACATTGCTGCTTTGATCGAGCAAATTATCAACAAAGATGCAACTAGTGGTAGCACGCGTAGCCGAAGAGGATCTGGCGGAACATTTTCCTCTGGTATTCCGAGATTTGGTGGCAGCAGCAACTCGAATCAAACTGGTTCAGCATTTTCAATGGTTATTCCAGATGACAGAACAAATGCTATTATCGTTGTTGGAAACACTGCAGGTATTGATAAAATCAAAACTTTGGTAAGACAACTAGATTACCCACTAAATCCAGAAGATGCTGGTGGTGTGTATGTGTATTACATGAAGCATGCTGAAGCAAAAGCGGTGGCTGAGATTTTAAACGGAATTGCTAAAGAGCAAAAAGATGCTCAAAAGCAAGGTGGCGCAAATGATAACGTTCCGGTTCCAGTGCCTAGGCAACCCATAGCAGATACCTCTACAGGAGCTGGGGCTTTTTTTGGCGGAGATGTTAAAATTAGTGCTGACGAAACGATTAACAGTTTAATCATTACCGCTAGCAAGCAAGATTATGATGCTGTTAAAGCGCTTTTAGAAAAAATTGATATTGCTAGAAACCAAGTAAATGTCGAAGTGATTGTAATGGAAATCTCAAACTCTAATTCAAAAAATTGGGGGGCTTCTACTTACAAAATTAAAGATACAGGTGATGTAAACGCTAACGGTATTATTAGAACTGGCTTTAACGGCGGTGTAATTGATCAAATGCTTACGAAAAACTACGCAGCCGATGGTTTTGTTCTAGGGTTTGGAACTGGAAGTAAAGTAAAAGTAAATCTTGGTGGTACAGAGTTTGAAATCCCAAGCTTGATTTCATTTATCAATTTGATTCAGCAGGTTTCAGATGTGAACATCATGTCTACTCCAAACATTACGGTTCTTGACAACGCAGAAGCTGAAATTGAAGTGGGTGAAACCATTCCTGTAAGTTCAGCGCAAACACAAACCAATGTAGGCAACACTTCTACTCCTACAAGAGAGCCGGCTACGTTAAAATTAAAAATTAAACCTCGTATTAGTCCAGGATCAAATGCTGTAAGATTAAGTATACAGCAAACTATCAAGGAACTATCTAATAGAGAAGTAAAGGCCAAAGCACTTGCAGATGTAGCTGTAGTGACATCTGAACGAAATATCAAAACCGAAATCGTGGTAAACAATAAAGATACTGCAATTATCGGTGGCTTGATGCGAGATGAAGAACAGGTATCAGACCGTAAGGTGCCACTTTTAGGCGATATCCCAGTGATTGGATGGCTTTTTAAGAACAAATCAAGAGCAACAGTTAAAAGAAATCTAACTATGTTCATTACTCCAAAAATCATTCGTACTATCGAAGATGTTAAAGAGTTACGTGAAGAAAAATTAGATGAGCGCATTGATTTTATTAAGCGTAATATGGGTGGTAGGGATCCTTTTGGTAAAAAAGCTGATTCAATTGCTAAATCAAACGCAACATCAGAGCTACCAAGTGGCACTACAGATGATTTAATTGAAGAAATAGACCCTACTGAACCTAATACGGACCTTGATAATCCATAAGATCTATAGTTAAATTACCTTAGGGCCATAGAGCTTTAAGGTAATTTATGTCAACAACTGCAAATTTACTTCTAAAGAATACCAGCATTGAAAAATCGCAACTCGAGGCAATTTTAAAATATCCTCGTATTGGTGGTGGTAATGTGGGTGATTATTTAGAGCGCATGCAACCACAAAATGCTGA
>JAGRAL010000306.1 GCA_020434605.1 Bdellovibrionales bacterium | reverse complement strand
CTAATATTTTTATGAATTGAGGGTCGATTGGGTTAGCTTGAATTCCATTGGTAGGATCATTTATAATATCAATATTTTGGTTGGAATTTTTTAAGATGGGGATGTATCTCATAACAAAATAAGGTCTAAATATAACCCCATGATCTATTAGCGCTCGAATAGCTCCCATTCTTATAACCGTATTATGTGGTCCCATCTCATTTCTGCGGTCTTGATTTACTATTAAATAATCAAATACATCCATTGTTATATCGGACCTATTTTTTTCTTTAGAATAATCTAACCATCTAGCAGATTCATACATTGGTCGAATCATCAGTTGCAATGAATGTGTTTGCCCATTTATTTTTCTTAGAACAGTAGTGCTGATCATATTTAAACGTAGTAGCTCAGATAGCTTATAGGCTATAACTTCGTCGTTAGGATTTTGCCTACCCGTTAAGATACCAGATTGTTTTTTTGCTATCACTCGAATGCCCGGTGCAAGTTCATACACTTGTGACTTTGTAACACCTTTTAAAGTAATTCCTGTATTGTGTAAATCACCGGTTAAGAGTACTTTTAGGACATAGTCTTGCAATTCATCTGCCTTTTTAAAGTCTCCTGCTGCTCGGTAAGCCCATATCGCCTCTTGGTACATATTATGACTTAAATAATCTGCCCCAAGTTCATGATATAGCTTTTTAGCAGAAACTCTATCCGAGGTGGACTCACTTTCCATAAGGCGAGATGCCTGAAGCTCTAATTCACTCCAATGATATTCTTGCATTTTTTTTATCGAAGTTGATGCGATTGCATCTCGGTAATATTTGTCAGCTTTAAATTTTGCAATAAAAGGAGATAGATCATTAAGGCTACTGCTTGGCACTTTAGGCAGCTCGTGTTTCACCTCTTCCACCACGTAGCGAGCTAGATCCTCTCGCCCAGCACGCATCAACGTCCATACAGCTTCCGTTACATACCAGCCATCTAAATACATTTTGGCTAAGTCTAAATATAAATCTGGCGAAGCCTCACCTTTTTTTATCTTTTGTTCTAAACGGTATATATTGGTGTAGTAGCTAGGGCCAACAGATGCAGGTTTTTTAGCAAGTAATCTTACTCTAGGAAAATTCACATACTCAGTAAGAAAGTATGTGCCTGGTAGTTCTGGTAAGTCTTGATATTCCTTAGTTAGTGTTGATAATTCCTGGGTAGCAGATCTTAGCTCAAGCTCAATTTTTGAATCATCAAATATGGGGCCACAGATAAGTAGTGAGCCAGAAAATGCAGGGCTTCCCAACAGCGAAATAGCTGCAATGGCAAATACAGTCATCTTTAATTTAATTACTTTAACAGCGCTATCCATTAAGTCTATATAGAGCAAGATAAGTGCCATGATTACAAGGACTTATTGGAATACACATGCTTAGCTCTTTGACAGTGACAAAATACGTAGCTTTTGAAGCTATGTACACATTTAATTATCTGTGTGTTTTAAACTTCTATTTGTGAGAGCCTAGCTTTGGCTTCATCAAACTCTCTCCACATACGACCCATGATATCTTTTAGTGGCTCAACCTTATCTGTAAATTCTAAGGATGGTCCCGCGCACCAAACTGTTTTGTAAGTGGATGCAAAGGCAGCTTTTTCAATCATTTTCATGCCTTTATAATGCGTGAGCATTTTTGCATATTTTTTTAGTTGCTTATTTTGATTTAAAACTTTTTCAAGAGCATTTTGTTCAGTACCGATCTTCTTAACGTAATCCGTATTGATGACTGTGCATGGTGTACCCGATAACTTCGTCGTCATCACGATATCTCCAGCTGTATAGTCAATACAGGCTTGCTTGTATTCTTCAGAAACAGGCGCTTCACTGCACGCAATAAAAGGAGTACCTACTGATAGGCCATCAGCACCAAGTGCTAACATAGACAAGATTCCCTCGCCTGTAGCTACACCGCCGGCAGAAATCACAGGAACCGAACTCATACGTTTTAACTTAGGAATTAAGACACTTGCAGGGATTTTTCCTGCATGCCCACCGGCCCCTGAGTTTACCGCGATTAGGGCATCTGCTCCTAGATCAATAACCTTTTTAGAATAGTCTTCATCAATTACGTCACAGAAAACTTTAGCACCATTTTTATGGGCTTCTTTGATCACCTCTTTAGGACTCCCCAAAGACGTAATAAAATAATCCACCCCCTCATCTAGACAGATTTTTAAATGCTCCTTCATATAAATATTAGAAGCATTTACTATTAGGTTGATCCCAAAAGATTTTTGAGTTTTTGCTCTAATACTTTTTAAAGCTTTTCTTAGCTCTTCTGGTGTGCGGTAGTTTAAAGAAGGAATAGCCGCTGTTGCGCCAAATTCACAAGCCGCAATGACCATTTGATCGTTGCT
>JAGRAL010000305.1 GCA_020434605.1 Bdellovibrionales bacterium | reverse complement strand
TGGTAGGTCTTTTTTCAAACGATACCAATCTATCAATACATTCCTAGTTATTGTAAACAGCCATGGGGCAAACAAAAGCTTATCATCATATTTCCCCCTATTCTCATGAAGCTTTAAAAAGACTTTTTGATATAAATCCTCAATAGCTTCACTTGAACTGAGGCGCTTTCGCAAATAACTATATACCCGAGACGTATACCTGCCATACAGCTCTTCAAAAGCTGTAAAATTATCATTTTGATACAGTTTCATTAAGTCTTCATCTGTTAGCAAGCACAACGCCCTGTTATAAGTAAATACGGGTTACAAAATCTTTTGTGACAATGTCACAAAATAAATTTTAACTCGTATAAAGAGTAGAAACAACTGGGGAATAATATGATCAAATATTTATTATTACTGTGCTCTTTATCTGGTGTGGCTTACGCCCACCCCGTAAGCTATGAAGGCTCTTATATGATTGGAAGTCAAAACTCCAAAAGTATGGGGCGCCAGCTGGTTATTTACTCACATAAGTATTGGCTAGGTTACGGCTTAAGTCTAGACCGCTTAGAGGATGATCGGGTTTATGCCTCGCAGGTCAGTTTACTTGCTAAACGCTGGAATTTACCCGAAGCCCAAGCCAATATCTATTTATATGGTGGTTATGGCCTTCTTGAAAAAGAAGATGACAGCACTACTGGTATTGCCCATTACGGCACACAAATTGATTACGAAACTAGAGAGGTTTTTACAGCCTTTAAGTATCGTCGCTTTGATACCTATGACAACTATAACAGAGACTCTTATGTAGCACAGGCGGGCTTTGCCCCTTTTGTGGCTGGCTTTAATGATCTTAACGTTTGGTTAATTGGAGAACTATCTTATAAACCAGAATACAGCCGCAGCGGTGAAGGAGCTCTACTGCTACGGTTCTTTTACAAAAATGTATATTGGGAAATGGGCTCATCAATGGATGGCGGACCTATTTTTAACTTTATGGTACATTATAACCCTTAGGGAGGAATTATGAACTCACTTTTACTATTATTAATCACTCAATTTACTTTTGCAGGGCAAATTCATGTGGGAGTCAACGGAATGGTTTGCGCCTTTTGCGCTAACGGAGTGGAAAAAACTTTTAAAAAAGAAACTGCCGTTGAAAACGTGCATGTGGATTTAGATAAAAAAGTCGTAAGTATTACAACAAAAGATAAGCAAGATATTAGTGACGAGCGTTTAAAAGAACTGATCACTAAATCTGGTTACTCTGTAACAACTATTCATAGAGAGAAATAATATGAAAAAGGCACTACATTTTTTTAGCTTATTCTCAAGTACAGCAACCCTTGTTTGCTGCGCTATCCCTGCTCTACTTGTGGTTTTAGGGTTTGGCGCAACATTAGCGAGCTTTTTAACTTACTTTCCACAACTCATTTGGTTATCAGAAAATAAGTTTCTAGTCTTTGTGGTGTCTGGTTCTCTCATTCTTCTATCGCATATAGCCCAATTTTTTACGAAGCCACTAGAATGCCCCATCGATGAAAAGGGTGTCGCTTGTAAAGAAACAAGAGGGAGTTCAAAGATAATACTTTGGATTGCTACCTTGATTTGGTTAACTGGATTTAGCTTTGCGTATATCTTACCGCTCTTAAACTAAAAGGTACCCGGTTCCTTTTTAGAGTACAGGTTTTTAAACAAAAAAATATTGACCGGCTGTTAACACATCCGTACTTAGAGTTTGAAATCTTAGGTAAAAATATAAGGTGCCAAGCCCCAAACGTCGTCCGTGGGTTTTCAGCCCATGACAAGTTCTTATAAGCCCTTTGGTCTAGTGGATTAGATCTTTTAAGAATTCAAATAGCCGTATAACATAAACCATAATCTTTATGAACCTAGCTATTTGCTTCATTATTTTTATAAAACGTCGATAAGAAATTACGTTTGGTAATTTCATAGCGACCTCCATTTCTGGAGCTTCTTCCATAAACCTCAAAACACTTTGGGGCCTGGCAGAAAACGGCTCTTGCAATGGAGGCGCCAATTTTAAGTCTGATTTAAGTTACATTCTCTATTTTTATTGTTCGAAATTCCGTTTAATATACGAACTGCAGATACAGAATATACTTTAAAGGCTATATTTACTTTTACTAACTCATCTGCTTTTGGTCATCAATTAAATCTTTTTAATTTCATAAAGGTTCACCACGCACCGGAGTATCTGTGATACCAAGAGCTGCTTCTAGTTCTTGCTCTATCTTCAATAATTTTTCATAAAAACTATCGGTTATCAAAGATCTTCTATCTCCTGATTTAAGCAGTACTTCTAAGGAGTATGAAATTACGGCCAATTTATGTCCACTTCTCCCTTCCGCTTGCTCTACTTTTTCTTTTACATACACCTGGTTAATATCGTACTTGGGAATTTTCTCTTTAAATCCACATGGCAAAGGTCCGTGCTTAAGAATTAGAAAGTCTCTTTCAACTATAAATTTTGTTTTATTTACAAAATGACAAAGCGTTAAATATGCAACAGCAATTCCAAATAAAGGTAATATAGCGAACACTGTCATATACATTTTAGGTTCTGTTCCAAACACTACCCCAAAGATTATTGCATTCCAAAAAACTGTAAAAAATAACAAACCGTAAGCTTTTGCACTAAACCACGCGAGTTCAACGACAGTGTTGTGCCCAGTCCTATAGACCTTGATACCTTTAATTGGACCGAGCTTCTTTTTATTTACTGTTTGACTCAATATTACTGAAAAACCTTTGTTGCATTCGCGACAAATAGCTAAACCAGTTTGAATATTAATATCATCTGCAACTATTGATTTAGCACAAATGGGACACTTAATTTCCATATGCTACCTGCTATTCTCTTCGATGAATTCAAACCTCTTTTTAACTAAGTCCTCAAACCGTTGACTCTGCGGTGTTCTTGCAGATCGAAGAATCCCTGATAAAATAATTTGGGGTAATATCTCATTAGGAAACTTTTTAATAGCAGACTTTATATATTTATGAGCCTGAACAAAACTATTTTCTCCTGCCAAGTATACAGCCAACAGCACAGAAGCCCTCACAGAAGAAGGAAATAAATTTTCATGAGCTTTAAAGAGTCTAATTATCTGTTGATGTGATTCTCCTTGAAGCTTTTTATATAGGTCACTCTCAGCATTCAATTCATAATTACTAGCAGCCTTTAAAACCCCATCAAATGAATAGGTCTCGGTTTCAGCTTCACTTGGACTTCCTATTTTATACGTTACAATCTGGACTGACGTGCGCCCATCAGCAACCTGAACGGTCATTCCTTCTGAAGATATCGCTGTAGTTAGCACTTCTTTTACTACCGAGTTTTTATTTTTGTAGCTATAGTGCATATGATAGCCTTGTCCCTTAGATTCTATCGACACAGAATCGCCCATTAATCTCGTCAACTTTCCATTGGGAATTGCCGCTAAGTCTAAGTTGTACTCCATAACACTATCACGACACTGAGCCGGCTCATTCTTGCAAGCCTGACTTAGCTCATCAAGCTTTTTAATTTCTTCATGATTAGGTCGTTGTTTTTTAATTTTCTCATACAAAAAGGATCCCAATGCCCGCTGTTCCTCTGATGGCTCCTGCCCCGCCTGGGCCCCTATTAAAGTAGTCGCCACAGCCATAACATCAAAATAAAACTCAGCTTCACTCAAGTTCTCTTTAGGATAACTCCTTAGCATAATTTTTTTATTTTCTTCATATTTAGATAAGTAGTCTTCCTGAGCGAAAACAATAACTGGATAGAGAATAACAGCTAAAACTAAAAAATGTTGAGTCTTCATGATGATAACCTCAATATTTTATCGGGTTATCTAACATAAATCTTTACATAGCGTCTAGCGCATCCACTTCCTCACGTTAGACTAAAGTACCAAATCTGGCTCGTCCTTGGTGTTATATTATTAAAGATTTCACCCGCAAGAAATGCGGGTGAAAATATATTTTAACTACTCAAGAGCTTGTGCTGCTTTTACAGCTTCGTAGATATCAATAATA
>JAGRAL010000304.1 GCA_020434605.1 Bdellovibrionales bacterium | reverse complement strand
ATTGTTTTAGCATCAAACACACGGTTTTGTCCTGCAATCACTTCAGCAGCAATAACACCTTCATGCGAAGCTTTATGAGCTAGCATTGGCTGGCCAATAATATCACCGATGGCATAAATATTTTTTACGTTCGTACGCATCTGTGCATCAGCCTTAATAAAGCCTTTTGCATCTACTTCAACACCTGCTGCTTTTAAATTGCCTTGGTCCGAATTAGGTTTACGACCAACTGTAACTAAGATCTTTTCGCCAACTACGCGCTCTTCTTTACCATTCACTTCGATGATTAAGTCCACACCGTCGCCGTGCTTTTTATATGACTTAGCTTTAGCATTTAAAATTACTTCAACGCCTAATTTTTTAAGCTTTCTACTTAATACGTTTACGATCTCTTTATCTACCACTCCGCTTAAAAGTGAAGACCCTGCTTCAACAACAGTTACCTTTGTGCCAAGTTTAGAAATCATCATCCCTATCTCAAGACCGATGTATCCACCACCAATTACAAGTAAACTTTTTAAAGCACGGTCTTGCGCAAGCCCACCGGTAGAAGAGAGAATAGTGTCTTCATCATATTTAAAGCCAGGAATTTCTATAGGGCGAGATCCTGTAGCAATGATAAAATTCTTAGCCTTTACATTTCCGCTAGCTTCCCCAGTGATTTTAATTTCTGTAGGACTAACAAAACTAGCTTCACCTCTTAGAATTTCAACTTTATTACCCGTTAATAGTTGCTTTACTCCGCCAGACATTTTGTTACATACAGATTGCTTCCAAGACTGTAGCTTTTTATAATCTACATCCACTTGGCCCGGAAGAGAAAAGCCCATTTCAGAAAATTGATTTTGAGATTTGTACAAGTAAGTTGCTGCCGAGATTAAAGCCTTTGAAGGGATACAACCAACGTTAAGGCAAACTCCACCTAAAAACTCTCTCTCTACTACAGCAACTTTTTTACCTAGTTGTGCGGCACGAATAGCAGCCACATAACCACCAGGTCCAGCTCCAATTACAACAACATCAAATTCTTTACTCATAAAATCCTCTATCTATAAATTAACGAAGGTCCAACATCATGCGAGCAGGATTTTGCAGTCTTGCAATCACATCATTCATAAATCTTGCGGCAACAGCACCGTCAATCAAACGATGATCTGCTGTTACGCTTACATTCATCACTTTCCTTGCTTTCCACTTACCAGCCATCAACACAGGCTTATCGTAGATTTTATACATTCCAAAAATCGCTACTTCTGGGTGATTGATAATCGGTGTTGCATAATTTCCACCAATCGATCCAATGTTTGTAATCGTAACGGATGCGCCTCTCATTTCATCTAGACTTAGCTTGCCGTCACGAGCTTTTTTAGCAAGCTCAATAATTTCTTGGCTGATTTCTAAAATAGATTTTTGATCCGCATCTTTAATCACAGGAACTACTAAGCCGTTTGGTGTATCAGCTGCAAACCCCATATTAAAATAGTTTTTGTAAACGATTTCTTGTTTTTCATCATCAATGCTTGCATTGACCATTGGAAAATTACGAGAAGCTGCAATGATTGCCTTCATCACAAATGGTAGGTAAGTAACTTTAAT
>JAGRAL010000303.1 GCA_020434605.1 Bdellovibrionales bacterium | reverse complement strand
ATAACCCTTTAAGTTGATAGTTTTGCCCTTTTCATCTGTTATAGTAGGAAACGAGTTTCTTAGCTGGGGATTTAGTCCATATTCTAATTCATCCACATCGCACATTCCATCCGAGTCAGAATCAACACCAATACTGCCATCAAGACATGTCGATGCGTTGGTGTTATATACCATTAAAGTCGTATTTTTTATCTGCCACGGCTCATTGGTAGGTCTAACAATTAATGCTTCAAAATCCAATTCACCTGTAAGATTTAGATCCGCATACTTACCACCGCCAGCTATAGCCATTTCTCGCAAATATTCCTGGGCAGATGTGCCATTCGTGCCGTAATATGCAGATGATAAAAATATTTTACCTGGCTTAATATTAACAATCGATTGCACCAAAGTCTTTGCTTGATCAACACTGATATAGGGTTCAGGTCTTCCATCAGAAATAAAAAATACCATGTAATAAGCATCTTCTTCAGGAAATGTATCAATATCATCTCGAATGGCTAATTCTGTTTTTGCTAGTGCATCTGAGTACGGCGTACTACCTCCGTCAGAAGATCGAAGTACAGAAATAGCCGATCTAACCGCCGTCTCATCTTGAGTAAAATATGGATCAGTAATTACAAAATCCGTTACTTGTCCAAATTGAATCATTCCCCACTTTATATATTCATCATTTAAATGATCGTTATAGAAATTTTCAACCCCTCCCGCTCTTAAAACGGCTCCAGGGTCTGTTGAAGAATTAGAACCTGATTTGTCCATAACAAACATTATCTTTGTAAGACGGTTTTTAGTTTCTGGAGGGCTGATACAAAAATTTCCATCGGATTTAGCATTTACTGGGGGATCTGTAGGTTTCATTAAGTTAATGTCTCCGCAAGCCAAAGTGAAAAAAGGAACGACAATAAATCCTAGTTTCCTGCAAATAGACATAGTCATAGAACCCCCGTACTACTACCGTAGCAATTTAGAGTCCTAAATGCTGCACCTCATCATAAACTGATTCGTAGAAAGATCTGTAATTTGTTGGTTCTATAAAAGTGTCAAAAAGAAATACGTAAAAACAATCTTTATACGTCTAATTTGGATTGTAGAATTTTTTGAGTCGTCACAAAATGTAACTTTGCTACTTCTGAAAGTTTATCAAAACCATATTTTTTAACATAGTTTTCTGCTGCAATTTCAACTTCCATTGATGCTCCCTTAGGAAACGACAGCCCATATTTTTTCTCTAGAAGTCCCATTGCCTTTACAAAATGTGCCCTAGCTAAAATCGATGCACAGGCAACAGCAGGAATCTCTTCTGCACGAAACCTTGTTGTTACCTTTGCATCTACTCCCTTAAAATGGTTTGTAATAACGGATGCATTGGCCGCGAACTGATCAATAACTATATGGTCAATCTTGTGGTTTTTAACAATCGATTTTACAGCTTCACCGTGCAGCTTAGCTAATAAGACATTTAAGTTTTTATCCTGCTCATAAATAAAATTGTATTCTGAAGGGTTTAAAACAATGAGTGAGTGAGGGTATTTTTTTAATTCATCCGCAATTTCTAGTATTTTTTTATCAGTCAGCTTTTTACTATCTTTAGCTCCAATTTTCTTTATCTTTTCTTGTTTGCTTTCCTCAAATAAAAAACTACACACGACTAAAGGGCCAAAGTAATGCCCTTTTCCAGACTCATCACTACCTATGACATTTCCAGTAAAATCACCAGTATCGGATACCTCTAAAAATAGACCTTCAATCTCATTTTTAAGCCTGGATTCTTTCCCCTGAATTAGCCACTTCCCTGAGGTATAAAAGTTTAAGTTTACTGTATCTTGAAGTTTTTTTAGGATCCATTTCTCTCCATATGGAATATCACTAACAGAGATTGTGATCTGATGAGCAA
>JAGRAL010000302.1 GCA_020434605.1 Bdellovibrionales bacterium | reverse complement strand
GAACCGAACTAGATATTGACGAGTGTGTAAAGTATCAAGCAGACATTCTTAGTAAAAACACTTCACAAGTTCCAAAGCTGTACACCACAAAAAATAAGACGTGGTTAGATGTAGAAATTTCTATTTTATTTGATCAATCCTTATCAACAGACTCTTGGATAGATAATATGCGAATTTGTGACGTCATTAAGGAGTCCTTAGTGATGATGGGAATCTTGTTTGAAGAAATCCTCCCAAAGATTAGCGTGGCGGGTACGTGGTCGGTAACCCGAAAAAGATGCTTGTATAATATTGTAAAGGAGCGAGAGGATACTTGGGATTCATTTTATAGAAAAGTCGATAGCATTGAACCGCAAGGCTATACCAGGCTGGGGCCAGCCATTAGACATATTAATCGCTTGATGAAACTAAGCACTACTTCTAAAAAAATTCTAATCGTGCTTACAGATGGAAAGCCTTCGGATATAGATTCTTATGAAGGCTATCATGGTGTACAAGATGTTAAGAAGGCTTGTATGGAGTTAGAGGAAGAGGGTGTTGTGCCGATTGCTATTGTTATTGATAGGGATATTAAAGGGCGCTTTAACACCATGTTTAAAAACCATTTTATTATCACAGATCCTAAAAAGCTTCCGGAGCAACTTTTTAGTGTTATAAAGACTTTTATTCGTTAAGGGTGAAGAATATAGATGAACTTTCAAGGCTTATGATTTTTATCATATAGTAAGTATCAATATACCTGCGATAGTGAATTTATGACGATGAAGAAACATAAGTGGACTGATATATATAATTTTGAAGAAAAAATTCAATTTGTTGTAAACGTTTATCATTTTGAGATGCGAAAAGATATCAATAGTATAAAAATGCAATTAGATGAGGCGCTCTTAGCGAGCTCTTGCCCCTATTTACTTAAAGCCAATGGATTGTTTTTAGATTTTGAAAAAAAATTAAACCTACATGCACTGTTTGAAGAAAATATTGTTTTTCCTATGCTCAACTCCTTAAGTTGTACAGGCCAAGATAAGCAGTTCAAGCCGCTTCTTCAAATGTTAATGGGAGAGCATCAAGAAGACCGATTGATTATTCAGACTATATTTGATGCATTGGCTAAATCATCGAACTATAAAGCCAGCTCGCTGCTAGAATCACTAGATAAATTTAGTGTTAAATTGCTAGAACATTCTAAGTATGAAGATGACTTTATTTTTGAGGTGCATTGTGAATCTAGCGTGTTCAGATGAAAAAAATATTTGATCCACCAGGCGGTTTTCTGATTTGGTTAGTGCTTTGTACAGAATTCGCAACTTTTTCTGCGCTGATTATAATTTTACTTGTATTTAGAAGTAATAATCTCGAATTGTACCAGGCAGAAGCTAATCATTTGTTATTAT
The DNA here is from genome assembly GCA_020434605.1 of Bdellovibrionales bacterium. Classification (GTDB taxonomy): domain Bacteria; phylum Bdellovibrionota; class Bdellovibrionia; order Bdellovibrionales; family UBA840; genus JAGRAL01. Next base: position 3,415 of record JAGRAL010000302.1, on the reverse strand, counting down.
ACGACGGCATGGTCCTTACCTTGTCGCTTTTGACAAGTGGATTTTTTGCCGCCGAAGGGGTGCGGTCCTATTTTAGCAAGAAACTTAAAGCTTGTAAGGTTTGGTTCACGCTTAGTATCTTATCGGGGGCATTTTTTTTAGTATACAAATATATCGATTACCAACAAAAAGTCGAAGTAGGCCTTACATTAGATAAAAATGATTTTTGGATGTATTACTGGCTGATCACGGGTTTTCATTTTGTTCATGTTGTAATTGGTGTCTTTATTCTATCATTTATACTATATGGAGTAAGCAAGAAGATTATCTCTGACTCTAATTTTACAGTAAGGGGCGGGGTCTTATTTTGGCATATGTGTGATGCCATTTGGTTGCTTCTCTTTCCGCTGTTGTATGTATTGAAGGGGGGCGGTATAAATGGTTAATTTACTTACTTATCTTTGCCTTTTAGCACTCACCGTCTTCACTGCTGTTACCACGTCATCCTATGTGCTACTATTTTCATACGTTAAGGTCTTCCTTGTGCTTTTTGTGTATATGGAGCTAAGAGAGGCGCATATTTTTTGGAAGGTCTTACTGTCTGGATTTTTTGCTGCCTTCGGTATATTGAGCGCAGCGTTAATCTAGTAAATAGCCCGTGTGAATCCAGTGAGTCTACATAGACATTGCAGCGTTTCTATGCTTATCTAGTCATTCAAAAATTGACGGATGGTAATATTGGATAAGCAGATAGTCTTACAGGCAGCTCTAAAAGAACTTTTAAATTTTCAAATATTTTCTAGGTGCACATTAAAGGATTTAGCAGAGATCTGTGCTAATGGTGAGGTGGTTGTCAGTCAGCATCGAGATATTTTATACCAAATGGGTGAAGTTGCTGACAGTTTTGGTATTGTTTTGAGTGGTGCGTATAAGCTGACTAGGTCTAGCCCCAATGGAGATGATACGATAGTGCATTTTTGTACCCCGGGGGATGTTATTGCAGCCTTTATTATGTCACAAGAAAGGCCCATATATCCCGTTTCATCTTTTGCTATGGGACCCTCTAGATTTTTAAAGATCCCAAAAGAGACGTATTTACGAAAATGGAAAGAGCGTCCCGATTTAATTTTTAATATTCAAAGTCTTTTATCCACACGAATTGGAAATATGCAAATGCAATTGTCCCTGACCAAAGCTCCATTATCTGTTAAAATCGCCCACTTACTGGTAGATATGCTAAACCGTTTTGAAGATCATGGCTCAGCCCTTAAGCTTCCCCTGACTCGAAAAGAGATTGCTGACAATTTAGGCTCCTCGGTAGAATCGGTAATACGAATCATGAGTGACTGGACTAAAAAAGGTATCATTGAGACACAAGACCAGCAAATAAAAATTTTAAAGTTAGAAAAGGTAATTGCAGAGTTGGAAGTTATACCTAGCGTAAAGTGATCTAGGTCATAGACTCAAGATTATTGACCATTTAAACTGTATTCGAATCTTGGAGGATCAATGAAACGGACTATACTTTTCTTATGTCTTTGTTTGTTACTAATTTCTTGTAAGAAGGACAATATCACTAGTTCCATCGAAGGTGAAGAGCTTGCGGTATTAACGTCGCCACCAAATGTGCCGCCACCAATCACTAGAAAAACAAACACGAAACTAGTGGTTCACCTAGAAGTGGTTGAAAAAAAGATGCCGATTGCTGAGGGGGTTGATTATACATTTTGGACGTTTGGCGGCACGGTACCAGGTAGCTTTATTCGTGTTAAAGAAGGTGATTTAATAGAGTTTCATTTAAAAAACCATCCAGACTCTAAAATGCCACATAATATTGATTTGCATGCTGTAACAGGACCAGGGGGAGGAGCGGCATCTTCATTTACTTTGCCAGGACATGAAAGCGTGTTTTCGTTTAAAGCTTTAAACCCAGGCTTGTATGTATACCACTGTGCCACTGCGCCAGTAGGTATGCACATAGCGAATGGAATGTATGGTTTAATTTTGGTAGAACCTAAAGAGGGTCTACCTAAAGTGGATAAAGAATTTTATGTGATGCAGGGTGATTTTTATACTAAAGGAAAATACGGAAAGCAGGGATATCAACCCTTTGATATGGAAAGCGCTATTGATGAAAAGCCTACATATGTTGTATTCAACGGAGCTGCCAATAAACTAACCGGAGATAATGCGCTAAAAGCAAAAGTGGGAGAAATAATACGTTTGTACGTAGGAAATGGCGGTCCTAACTTAGTTTCTTCTTTCCATGTGATCGGAGAAATTTTTGATAAAGTCTATATTGAAGGTGGAAAACTAGTTAATGAAAATGTGCAAACTACACTAGTCCCGGCTGGTGGATCTGCAATTGTAGAATTCAAACTAGAGGTGCCAGGTAATTTAGTGATTGTGGATCACTCGATATTTAGAACCTTTAACAAAGGGGCTTTGGGGCTTATTGCAGTAGATGGCCCTGAAGCCAAGGTAGTGTATTCTGGAAAACAAGCCGATAATGTCTATCTTCCAGAAGGCGGAGCCATCCAAAAGGTGAATGAAAAACAAATCGTAGATGTGGCGGGTTCTGTTGAAGACAGAATCAAAATGGGATCTAACATTTACTCGCAAAACTGTGCTGCTTGTCATCAGCCCGATGGAAAAGGTATTGATGGGGCCTTCCCTCCTTTGGCGGCCTCTGATTGGTTAAATAAAGATAAAGAGCGCACTATTAATGTGGTTAAGAATGGTTTAACCGGCCCAATCGTTGTTAATGGTGGAAACTATAATAGTGTAATGCCAGCGCTAGGTCTAAGTGATGAGGATATAGCGAACGTCCTTACATTTGTTTATAATTCATGGGGTAATTCTAAAAAGATTGTAACTCCTAGTGATGTTGCAAAGGTAAAACACACAGGAGCTGAAGTGGGCGGGCATTAATATGCAAAAGGGAGCTATAGTTACAGTCATTTTGATAGCTCTAGTTCCTTGCTTGGTGCATTCTTTCGAAATGCAAACGATCCCATCTGGCACCTTGACGCCGTTTTGGGTGGTGCCAAAATCTACCGTCGGAAAAAATAAAACGAAAGTGAGTCCGTACAAAGTAGGCTCATTTAAAATGATGAAATACGCTGTAACAAAAAAAGACTACCTTGTATTTCTAAATGAGAATCCAGATTGGAAGAAAGAAAATATAGCAGGGATTTACGCAGACAGCTCCTACCTTAGATCATTTGATAATAAACCCACAAAGAGTCCGATCACCGAAGTTTCATGGTTTGCCGCCAGGGCATTTTGTGAAAACTACGGAATGAGACTTCCGCTTCTAAAAGAGTGGGAATATGCGGCTGCTGCATCAGAAACAAAAAAAGATGCAAATAAAGAAGAGACGTTTTTACGACGAATCTTGGATTGGTACGGAGAAACAAAAGGCAAAGATATGAAG
>JAGRAL010000301.1 GCA_020434605.1 Bdellovibrionales bacterium | reverse complement strand
TTATAGGTATCTATCAGTATTTAAGCCGCGAACAAGCCGTCTTTGCCGCTGCCTTCTTATGTGCTATTTTTATCCCACTCGATTTTTTTAGAATCCGCTCAGAAAAAATCAACCATCTGTTTTTAAAATTTGCTGGTCGCTATATGCGCTCCAACGAAAAAGATGGATTAACAGGTACCTCATACCTTTTTGTAGGTTTACTTATACTTATATCTATATTTCCGAAATCCATCGCAACCCTTGCTCTTGCTATGTTAGCAGTTGGCGATCCACTAGCGAGCATCTTTGGCGTTCTTTATGGAAAAGATAAACTGATTGGTAACAAAAGCTTTCAAGGTACACTTGCTGCATTTATAGCTTGCACACTAATTGCTTTTTTATACTTCTTTTACATGAACCTTATGACAGAAAGACTTTTACTTGTAAGTATATTAGCAGGTTTAGTCGGAGCTACATCTGAATTGATCCCTCTAGGCGATCTTGATGACAATCTAAGCTTTCCTGTCTTTGCATCTATCCTTTTGTTAGCATTATTTCATTTATTTGGTGGTTTTGTTTAAAGCTAACTTGCCGCCAGTCGCATTTTTTGGCAGACTCCTTGTAATTTATGAATATGCCAAGAAAAAAGTTTTATCGTAAGCCTCTTAAAGAACGTATGCATAACCGTATTTACGTTCTGCCAAGCCTGTTGACCACGGGTAATTTATTTTTTGGTTTTATGAGTGTGATTCATTCCATTCGCGGAAACTATATGTTTGCTGCGTATGCTATCGTCGCTGCCGCTGTATTTGATTTACTAGATGGCCGCGTTGCCAGACTCACTCACTCAACTAGTAAATTTGGTGCCGAGTACGATTCTCTTTGTGATTTAGTCAGTTTTGGTATGGCTCCTGGTATTCTTGTGTATCTATGGGCCCTACACCCTTATGGTCGCTTTGGTTGGATTGCTTCCTTCTTATTTGTAGCGTGCGGTGCCTTACGATTGGCAAGGTTTAATGTGCAATCCGAAGTTTTTGGATCTAACCACTTTCAAGGTCTACCTATCCCGATGGCTGCAGGTATTATTTCTAGTGCCGTTCTTTGTTACAACAAACTAGGATGGGAAGCAGAAAAATCTCAACTACTTTTAGGCCTAACTGCCCTCTTAGCGCTTGTAATGGTAAGTAACTTCCCCTACAGAAGCTTTAAAGATCTAAACTTAAAAAAGCATGGCTTTAACTACCTTGTAATTGGTACTTTTTCTATAGCAGTGATTGCCTATAATCCACAAGTTATGCTATTTGTTCTGTTCTCAGGTTATGCAGTGCTAGGTGCATTGTTAGGAGTTTTACGTATCGGTAAAATTCGTAAGACAGTACCTAATACTAATACACAGACTGATGAACAGGATTAATTTATGGCTACAAAACAATTAAAGATGGGTGTGGTGGGTGCTACCGGCATGGTGGGCACTGAGTTTTTAAAAATGCTACAGGAAAGACAAATTCCTATTAGCGAGCTTCGTCTATTCGCAAGCGAAAGATCTTCTGGAAAAACGTTAAAATATCGCGATCAAGACATCGAGTTACAAGCCCTAAGAGATGGTTGCTTCACTGGCCTTGATGTTGTGTTCTTTTCTGCTGGCGGCCCGATTAGTAAGATTTGGGCCCCTAAAGCTGTCGAAGAAGGGGCTTATGCGATCGATAACTCTTCTGTGTTTCGTATGAATAAAGAAATCGACTTAGTAGTACCAGAAGTAAATGGAGATTTACTTCATAAGTATACTGGTCCTAAACTAATCGCTAATCCAAACTGTTCTACCATTCAGTTGATGTTAGCCCTAGCTCCTCTACAAAAAAAGTTTGGTCTAGCAAGTGTAAAAGTAGCCACCTATCAATCTGTGAGTGGCGCTGGTATTGAAGCTGTTGATGAATTAAAGAATCAAACTCGTGCATACTTACAAAATGAAGAAGTAAAGCCACAAATTTTTTCTGAAAGCATTGCCTATAACAACTTACCACTGATTGGTGAAGTAGAGACTAGCGGTTACACAAATGAAGAAGAAAAAATGATCCATGAGGCAAATAAAATTTTACGCCAAGAAGATCTTAAGCTGTCTTCATTTTGCGTACGCACATCCACAATCAATGGGCATTCAGAAGCGGTGTGGGTTGAACTAAATAAAACTATTGAAAAAGAAGAATTCGTAAAGTGCTTAAAGTCTGCACCTGGCGTAGTAGTAAGTGATAGTTTTACTACCAACCGTACTGCTGACGGAAAAGATCCTGTTTATATTGGTCGCATACATCGTGATTTTTACGACTCAAAGACATGGTTGTTTTGGTGCGTTTCTGACAATATTCGTAAAGGTGCCGCGTTAAATGGGATTCAAATCGCAGAGATGATTTTTGACATTTCACAGCACTAATGCTGCAATGAGGGCATGATCTATGCCCTTAGTTATTTTTTAATTTCTAGTTTATCTTTTGCTACTATTTCTAACTTTTCAGTTTCAGGAGCCTCACGTCTTTATGACAACGGCACTACCGATTTATATGAAGTTTTTGGTGGATATGACTCTACTTGCGCGGGTTCTGATACATGTGACACATGTGGCAGCGGCGCACTAGGATCTCCAGGCAGTAGCTGTAACACCAAGGCAGTTGGTGGTGACACCGAAGTAGATATTAGCTTTAAGTCTGATAAAAACGTCACTAATTATTTTATTATCACTCAAGATGTGGATACAGATAACCAATTTGCTAGAACCACCTCACAAATCACTGCTGGCCAAACAGGAACGCTTACTGTTACGTGGGATGAACTATGTGCCGCTCAGGACACTGCTAATGCAAGTTGTGCTAATGATGTTTCTAATCAAGTTTTTCGTGTTGGCTTAGACGTAAACGGCGATGATAAATTAGATAGCAGTGATGATTACAAAAGAGTTCGATTTGGAAATTTTAAAGCGATTAGTGCAGCAGTAAACAAATCCCCAATTTGTGATGATGATACAACGACGATTGGCATTTGTGATTACACAATGTACCCTGGAGATGAAAAAGCATACCTAGTATCTTTTGACCACTCTAGCGGCTTTCCAGTAGTTAGCCCACTTACCTTTATTGCAATCCGTTTGTATTATTCCGAATTAGATAATGTTACTGATAGCTGTGAGACAGCAACTTACTCATTTTCTGATTATGCCGAATTCAGCTTAACAAAGTCAGGAACTACGTTTACAGCTAATATTTCTGGCGACAGCGAAGTAACGGGTTTAACTAACGACAAAGCATATTGTTTTCGCTCAGCTGTCGTAGATAAGGCTGGTAACGTAAGAGGTTTTACAACAAAAACTGATTTAGACAATATCGACAGTAAGGCTGTACCATCAGAGGTAGTTGGTCTTTTAGACGAGGGTAATTGTTTTATAGCAACCGCTGCTTATGGTAACCCACTTGCTGACAAGATTGATACTTTTAGACAATTTAGAGATGAGGTTTTATTAAAATTTTCTTGGGGTAAAAAACTTGTAAGTTTTTATTACGCAAACTCAAAACCTCTGGCCATCGAAATATTTAAACATCCATGGGCACAAACCCTAACCAGATATATCT
>JAGRAL010000300.1 GCA_020434605.1 Bdellovibrionales bacterium | reverse complement strand
CATGGGTTTTTCTAGCGATTTTTAAGGCGTCGTGTACAGGCCAAGACGCCATGTGGGCGGAAGAAGAGTTAGCATAAAATTTATGAAAATAGGGCAACATTGCCTCTGTAACTCTTGGGTCTTGCGGTGTTGTAGCGTGGTAGTCTAAATAAATTGTTTCCATATAGTGTATATTGTATAATTTTATGAAAGAATCAACTAGAGTTCCGCCTCATTTTAGATTATAAAAAATCTCTATGATTAAATGCATTAGTCCTCTACGGATTAGTTTTATGGGTGGGAGAACAGATTTCCCCGCATTTTACCGTGAAGAGGAAGGCTTTACAGTCTCAACTACTATTGACAAATACATACACCTCACGCTCTCAGAGGCAAAAGGCGTTCTTTTAGAGCAAGAAAGCGCAGAGCATGTAGATTCAGTAGCACAATTAAAAAATCGTCTTGTTAAGCATATATTAAGCTCATATGGGATTGAAAATAATATAGGAATTCATGTGAAGAGTGATACACCTACGGGGACGGGCTTAGGGTCTAGCTCTAGTTTGACGGTAGCTCTTATTAAGGCATTACAGCGTAAGAAGTACGAGAGTGCATTAAGTCCTAGCGCTCTAGCAGAGAAGGCTTGTGATATCGAAATCAATGAACTAGGCGCTAATACAGGAAAGCAAGATCAATATGCAGCTGCTTTTGGCGGAATGAATGCGTTTAGTTTTTTAAGTACAGGTGAAGTAAAGGTAAGTCCAATTCGATCTAATCATACGTCTTCGCTAGAGATGGCGACACAAATTTTTTATACAGGAATCAGTCGTGACGGTTCAAAAATTTTAGAAGTAGAAAGAAAGTCGTCAGATGTAAGTAAAAACTCACTTCGTAAAATGCGTGATTTAGCGAAACTATTTTACCAAGAGATAAATACAGGCGGGGATTTAAAAACAATGGGGCAAATTTTAGATGAAGGATGGAACCTTAAAAAAGGGGTGAATACTTTGATATCTAACAGCTCCATTGAAGACTCTTACCAAAAGGCGTTGGCAGCCGGCGCTTATGGAGGAAAGTTACTAGGCGCAGGTGGCGGAGGTTATTTATTGTTTATTTTCCCTAGAGAGAAACAAGAAAATTTACAAACAGCACTCACACACTTGCAGCCACTTCCAATAAAGTTTACTACTGAGGGCGCAAAAATACAGTCTGGAGATTAATATGGACAAGAAGTACGGTGAATTAGCGATTGAAAATGCAGAACTAGAAGCATTTGAAAATAGAACTAAAGAAAGAAAGTATACGATTGAGTTTACTTGTCCAGAGTTCACTTGCTTATGCCCAAGAAGTGGCTTTCCAGATTTTGCCACAATATATATAACATACGTTCCTGATCAAAAGTGTGTCGAGCTAAAGTCATTAAAACTTTACATCAACAAATTTCGCAACCAAGGTATTTATCACGAGGATGTTACTAACGTAATAATGACGGATTTGATCAATTTATTAGATCCGCATGAGATCGAAGTTACATCTGACTTTACAGTAAGAGGTAATATCCATACGGTTGTAAAAGCAAAGCACGTTAAAGCTTCGAAATAAAAACCATTTTTAAAATTCTATTTTGTGTTGGTGGTTCATAGTCGACATCGCTAGAGGCATATTTTAAAACTTTGTAATCCTTAGGAAGAGTCTGTTCCACTTGCTCTTTAAAATCAGCCATAAGCCAGCCTTCAAAATTGGTTGAAAATAACAAGGTTCCTTTTGGCGCTAAGACCTGTAGGCACTTATCTAAAAGATCTTTAAAGTCATTTTCAATTTTAAAGATCCCTTCCTTACTTCTAGAAAAAGATGGCGGGTCACAGATGACTAAGTCGTATTGTTTATCTCTTTGTTTTGCGCCTTTTAAAAATATTCTAGCGTCAGTAGACCATGACTTATGGATTTCAGAATTAAAGCTATTTAATTTGATATTTGTTTCTAACCACTCTAGCGTATTTTTACTAGTATCCACGCTAGTTACTTCTTTGGCCCCAGCATGAAGTGCACAAAGACTAAATCCACCAGTGTAACAAAATAAGTTGAGTAGAGTTTTGTCTCCTGCATTTTGCAAAACCCAGTCTCTATTTTTTCTTTGATCTAAAAACAAACCGTATGAACTTCCAGAATCTGATCTAAACTCATACGTAACCTCGTGCTCTTTTGCTTGCCAACGGCTTGCACCAGAATCACTTACTAACTTTTGATTTGGACTCATGCCACGATTAGGCATAACTTGTACGTGATACTCAAAGTTACGATTCAATCTTTGTTTTAGATAACTTAAAATTTCATTTACAAGATTTTCATAGCCAGTATGAGTTTCAAATATTTGAAACCAAAGGTGGTCGCCCAGTTGATCTACGCATAGCCATGGTATTTCTTTATGGATCCAACGAACGCAGTCAGGAACTTTCTTAAACAAAAGAATACGGTCCTCTATTGCTCTAATACTTCTAGCTAGGAGAGGGTTTTCTAGATTTTCTAGATCTGAAAAATAAACGGGGAGCGGTGAAATGTGTTCTGGAGCATCCGGAACAGTGATTTTATGAGAATGTAGAAGTAAGAAAGGGTAATCGCTACCACCATAGGTTGCATCTCCTACTATTGGAATCCCGGCATCTTTTGCATGCAGTCTGATTTGATGTGTTTTACCACTCAAAGGTTCCGCTTTCCATAAGTGATATTTGTTGTGTGAGCAAACCCACGTCAAAACCGTTTGGCTATTTGGATTTTTATGAGTATCAGAATAATAGGCTTTATCTTTTTCTGTAATAAAGCTTTCAATGTTTAGACTCGTATCATTTATTTTTTTGTCAGTAACAAAATAGTATTCTTTTTTTACATTTCTATTTTGAAAGTGTTCCTGCAGGTTTTTTGCTGAGTCTGCAGTGGTGGCAAAAACCATAGCTCCAGTAGTTGTTTTATCAAGACGATGAGCCACATACAATTTTTGGTTTGTCGTTTCTTCTAGGTGCTCTACAAAACCCAGCTTGTCGGCATCCACTCTATGTGTAGGCCAATTATAAGGCTTTTCACTGAAGACATAAGGCATTACGTATCCCCTATGGGAAGTAAGCCCTCCTCCTTCTGGCATGAAGGACATAGACCGTATAATTCTAGGATGTGACCTGTTAAAATATAACCAAAGTTTTTTGCAATTTGTTTTTGTAGAAGTTCAATTTGTTGATTCTCAAATTCGCAAATAGCTCCACACTGTTTGCAAGTAAGGTGATCATGGTGTTTCTTTTTCTTAGCCCACTCATATCTTGCCGGAAGCCCACCCATTCGAACTTCGGTAACTAGATCTTGTTCAGTGAGCTGCTTTAAGAAGCGGTAAACGGTAGCAAAGCCAAGGCTTGGGTCTTTCTTGATCACAGCTTCAAAAAGTTCTTGTGCAGTAATATGGTCTCTGCCTGATAAAAGGCATTTTAAAATGATCATACGTTGTTGGGTTACTTTTAGCCCCATATCACGGATGATGCTTTTAACCGTTGGCTCGTCCCACTTAAAATTACGCTTTGTATTGATTAGCTCTGTAGTCTCTGTCTGTTTTTGCATACGCATTGTATGCAAAGTTTAGAGGTTAAAGTCAATCTAAATAAAAATGATTCTCATTTACCTTATGGTACTAAGCTTCTAAAGATACTGTCCCTTGGGTACGTAGCTAGGAAGTCTTTTTGTATAGCCTCATCTTTATTGGCGACAGCCGTATAATACGTTTTAAGCGCTTTTAGCTCTTCGTAAATAAAGTCTCTGGCTTGTGTCGACAAATAGTCATCGATCGGATCAAAGTTAGCAATTTTCGCTTCTGTTGCGGCATAATAGGCGGTTTGCATCTTGTCGCAACTAGATGTTGTAAGGTGGGAGCTAATACGATCTAAGCACTCAACCGCATGTATCCAGTCACGGTTATTAGATACTAGTGGTAACCTTTTTAACTTTTCTGGTTTAACACCTATTTCTAGCTCCGTTAGTAAAGTCTTCATCCAGCCATTTGATTCGCCTTCAATGATTTTTGGTAAGCTTGCGGCTATGTCATCACTCTTAGCAATTTGCTTTAAAACAGCCTCTGATTCTGAAAAATAGTTTTCTGAATAAGATATGTCTTCACCCGTTTCAAGTGTTGCTAAGAAACCAGCGCTATTACACTCTTTAGAAGGAGTCGCACATAAACTTGCTTCTAGTGGTTTTATTTCATTTTTAAAAAACTCTGTGCGCTCATCTTTATCGATTAACAAGTATTGATGATATTTTTTTGCTATAGCGGCAAGCTGATAAATTTTTGCATCTTTAATATTTTGATTGGTAGTCTCTATGGCTTGCCAACAGTTTGTAAAGGCAGGAGATATTACTAAGCCGACAAGTACATTTTTTGTGTTCTTTACGAAAGCTTCCGGTGAGTCGCAATTTTTTAAGCTGTAGGTAGAGATCTGTGAGTTTTTTAATCCCACAGAAAAAATTCTAGCTCCAATTCCCGAAAATAAAAGTAAAGATAAAATCAAGATAATGTCAGGCACCCATCTAGTTGCAATCGTAGAGGGGGAGCTGCGGGACGTACCAATTACAAGAGTTTCAGCAATCAGATCATGCCACCCTCTGTGATCACGACGAGATAAAATAGGTAGTACTCCGATTCCTAGAAGGCCAAGACCCATCCAAAACATAATGATACGAAGAGAGATTTGTACGGGACTGGGTGCGCCATCATATCTAGGAGAATAGATCTCTAAAGATAAAAGACGTTTACCTGGAGAAGAGCCAGTGAAGATAACAAAGAAAGCTTCCCAGAACCACATGCAGATTAACCAAAAGTATGGTGTATTTTGCATATGCATAGGTTGCCTAAATAACTTCATAAGTATGGCAACTACTACTAAAACCAAGACACTATCAATTAAGAGCGCTAAGGTTCTGTGCAGGGGTTTTGCGATAGGCCAAGAGTCGAACGAGGATCTTTGTAAAAATGATTGTGACATACCAAAATCGTAACAATAAGACCAATTATGACACAATTAAGAATTTCATTTTATCTCATAATAGCAAGAACTTAACGCAAGGTATCTTGCGACCAACTTGCTTTCATCAAGGCCTTCGTCTAGTTTAAGGCCTTATGCAGCCGTAGCTCAACTGGATAGAGTATCGGTCTTCGGAACCGAGGGTTGCAGGTTCGAACCCTGCCGGCTGTGCCATACTTTTTCTGTTTATTTATTAACCTCGTGATTATTGATGATTTGGAAGCTCGAACTTAGGTGCATGTTTTGCATCATCTTCTACTTATAATCAGCATGCAGTTTTAAGGCGTGATAGGGCGTTACCTTTTACCTTTATTGGCATAGCTGTATACAACTTTAACAGAGGGTATGAGTCATGAGAGTATTACTAGCTATATTTTTTGTAGTTCAGTCAGGCGCTGCTAGTGCTGCTGTAGACTTATCTAAAGAGGGTCTGAGAGTTCTAGAGCTATTAGATCTACAATGGCAGCGCTACTCAGATCCACGTTATCCTGTGTTAGAAGGTTATGAATATAAATTATTATTTGGTGTTTTGCTCAAAGTGAGTGGATCAACACGTGGATGGGTAGAAGAAATTAACCGTATTTATAGTGCTGATAGTGGCAGAACTGTGAGTGACCGAGATAAGAGAGCGGGGAGAGATAAAATAAATTCAGATTTGGGTCAAGCGCTTTCAAATAAGGTAGTGTTATTTTCAGAGAAGCCGATGCCTATGACCGATGCTGAGTTGCAAAAGTATCAAGAAGCAAGAGAGGTATTTGATTTCGCATTTTCTATAAATGGTATTTCTAAAAATACAGTATATGGTAATACGGAGATAGCGGGTGTTTATAGAAAATTAAATTTATATCATCTTTTGGTAGAAGCATACATGCGAGCAAGCTATGGCGTATTTGTAAATCCGATAAACCTTTTTAACTTTTATAAAAACCTTAAAGAACAAAAGGCCATGAACCCAAATCTTAACCTTGCAGATTCTAAGGGTGAGTTCTTCAGAAGTAACGATGCGCTATTGCAAACTGCACATGAATTTGTTGAAAAATTTGGAAGCTTAATGAGCGAGAGCTATCTAGCCAGTCATAATGGTTTAGTTACTTCCACAACAACAATTGAATTGAGTTCAAATAGACAATTGTCTGCGATTGCTAGAAAATATAAAGCGGTTGTACTTTTCCTAGGTCATGGCAGTAAAAGTCAATTTGGTGATATCGCATCAACTTTAGAAGAAGTAGATAGAAAAGTACGTGAACTGAATATTGATTATGGACATGGTAATTGGCTTGCGACATTTGGTGGAGATTCATTCAACCCAGAAAAGCCAGATATTTCTCATGTGATGAAGCATTTAAATGAAGCTGGTGTTCCTATACTCGCCATCCAGAGTGATGTCGTAAAAGGCTGGGGTGGAGTTGATAAATATATTAACTATGTAAGATATGTACCAACGACTACTGTACCAGAATTAGGTTCTGACGGTAAAGAGATATTGGTCGATGGAAAAATAAAAACTAAAATCATCTGGGGTGGCTTTGTAAATGGTAAAGCTGCTGGTCCAACGGCTACATATTTGGGGGCGCAGTTTACAGAGAGGGCAAATCCCTTGCTAAAACAAGTTGTATTGATTGGTGGCGGTCCTATCGCACTAGAAGAAGTACAATATGCAAACAGGCGCGGAATACCCATTACATACATTGCAGCAGTTACAAAGTTCCCAGAAGTGAATGGGAAATATGGAGCTGTAGACGAGTGGGCTATAAAAAATTTGCCAACTGTGAATGTTTGTAGGAGTACGTTTTAGTTTTCTATCCATGGAAGGCCATGTGATGGAATTAGTCAGCCTGTTTGCGTCTGTAGATGCCATACAAATATCTCGTTCGATATATTTAGAAACTCCACGAATGTCTTCCTATGTTTTTATGTTATTTTAAAATATTGTGGCTACAGCCAGTTAATATGGGGTCGGATGTATCCCTGCCGGCTGTGCCAGTCTATCCGTACGGTCGATCGCAAGACTTGCTATTTATTATCACGGCACATTTATATTTCTGTAATAACTAGTTTGATAATCTTCATAAATGGAATGGGCTTCCACTGGCGGACTATGCACATGAATAAGGTTCATAATGTTTTTAGCAAGTGGAAAAGACATTACTTCATACTCCGCTAAGTACTTCATCGAACCAGTATATACCTCACCCATAAGGGTAACGCCTTGATTTCTGACATCGACTTCAATGTGCTCTCCTGGTAGAAGTTCTAGCTCTAATAGAGCTGATTCTATATCTACTTTAAGGTGTCTATCTCGTAACTTTCTTGTCATATCTGTAGTAAGCATAATGCCCCCTTGTTACTAATAGTATCGTCGAATTATGATCTTTATAAAAATCGATAAATAAAGACAAATCATTCGATTTAAACGAAGTATTAGTATGGGCTTACGGCTTTAAGATGGACCACTCTAAGTTGCTACCGTAGCCGCCACCGCGTCTGCCACTAACAAATTGGTACTGTAGTTTGAGGGGCATGCCGGTGGTAATTTCTCTGTCTTTACCACGCAACTCGATCCACTGCGGTTCTTGCTTTAAGTGTTCACAGTCACTATGACCCTCATGCTGTAAAATGGCGGTAACTTGTAATTGTGCAATATGGGTAAAGGTATTGGTCTCTTCGTTATCAATAAAAGCCTGACTTACTTCTGTATTAAGAACACCTAGCTGTTTTACTTGTATAACTGTGGCCTCTACTTGGCAGTTGTCGTAGTAGCTAGCTAGTGCTGTTGAAGAAAACATAAGGCTTAGTAGTAATGATTTCATGAATCCTCCTAGGACAATGTATAAACCTTAGCATGGGATATGCAGAATAAGCATATTTAAAATATATAGCTATGCATCTTTTGGTGGAAACAAAAAGTCCATTGGTTTTTCTCTGATACGTGAAATAATAGCGTAATAAATTTCTCGCTTTTTTCCACCCTTAATATTTCTGGATCTCGTAGCTACAAAAAAGGCCAAAGAAAAACTAACACCAACATTAAGTAAGCCAATAAACATAATTCCTAGTATAGCAGAGTAAAATGGCCACATTTCAAAGCTCTTTAGCCCATAGTGCATAAGGCCCAGTGCAAAGTTCCCAGAGGATAAAGTTACGTGACGTACCTGTAAACCAATTCCAAAAAAAGATAAAACTTCTGGGGTAAGGCCCATAAGTATACCTAGAGAGACGTTAGCTGCAATACTTGAAATATTTGCTTCTAAAAATTTCGAAACATGAAAGCAGCGATCTTTGCCGAAAATAAAATTTAATCTTCGGTTTAGTGCAATTACTTTTGTCATTTTGTTTAGATAGAACCAGTTATCTACGTAGCCAGCAAAAATACTGGATAGCCATAACAAGACGCCTGTAAAGGCAGCGTAGACTAGCGTTAGCCCAAATAAGTTGGTGGATTTAAATATATAGTTAGCTTGTTGGGGAGATGTGAGAATGTGTTTATCTATCAGTAAATAAACCAATAAATCACAAGCAATCACAGTAGGAATAACCATAACGACATTACCGACAATACCTACCATTTGAGTTCTAAAGATTTTGGTGATTTCACTGACTAGCTCATCGATGGGCCCACCGTTATTTACATTTTGTAATTTTGAAGCTAGCGCGGGGGCCGTCATGGCTGGCTGCTTGGTGGCTAAAGTGTATCCTCTGAAGTGAATAAATAAAAAGCTTGTAGCGTAATTTAACGAATTTAAAAAACCACCTACAAATAGAGGAAGAGAGATGGCTGTTACAAAAAGTTTGATTAAAACCGTGAGTGCGGTGACAGCTCCACCCCCTAATGCTTTTTTAAACATTAAGTAATAGTCTTGCCTTGTCCTAGATATGTAGTGTTCACCTGTTTCGGCACTTCGGTCGACGATCTTTCTAGACATCAAGCGAAAGTTTTGACTAAGGAGAGCTGTTACACTTTTTTTGTCATTATTTTCTTCGATCAATTCGGCGATAAAGTATTGTAACAAGTCTACGGAAATTTTTTGATGACTTAACAAATGTACCAAATCACTTATGCGTTTTAACTTAGCTTGTGCGCTTTCTAAAAGATAGACGACGGTGGTGCTAACACCAAAAATATCTAAATGTCTGTAAACATCATTAAAGGCATCAATACATAATAAGACTTGTCCTTGAAATTGCTCTTTAATAATTTCATATTCATCGCTGCTTTTTGTTTCAAAGGCAGCCACTAAATCCTCTGCCGCTTTTGTAAAATCAAAAAATGGTAAATCTTTTAGATCTTTATAATTCATTCGTTTTCGCATAGGCGCTGATAGGCCTATGGCTCTAGCTTGCGTGGCTAGAAGCAGTAGTGCATCTTTTAGATCTTTCTCAACACTTGGCCAACAGTCGTCATCAGCGGTAGCCCCATAGTTAATAAATGAAATAATTTTTTCTACAACTTCTGTAGATAAATCGCTAAACCAAGCGGCATCGGTATCGTTAGGAAATATGGCAGAGAAAAACGTACTAAGTCCGTCGCTTAGCGGACGTTCGGGCATGATTTTTCTTGCGATTCGATTTTTTAGTTCACCCATGATTCCTGATTC
>JAGRAL010000299.1 GCA_020434605.1 Bdellovibrionales bacterium | reverse complement strand
TAAATACGCAAAAGCCGTAGTTTCTGAAATGGGTAAGATGGCCCTTGTAACCGCAGATTTTAGACGAGCAGCTAATTATTTTGAAACCTATTCACAAAAATACCCTCTGGATAATGAATCTAAAAATTTGATGAAATCAGCTGCTAATATGCGTGAAAACATGGGTGATTATGATGAAGCCAAAAAAGATTATACATTCTTAGGGGAAAGACAAAAGGTTGCTGAAATGGATTATTTGGCAGCCAACTGGGCTGGCCTAGAAAGGTCTGCAGGGCAATTAGGAAATACTCTAGAAGGAAACTACTATTCAGGTCTTGCAAAGTACAGAAGAGGTGATTTTAATAGTGCAAAACCTTTCTTTCAACAAGCGGCAAGGCAAAATGGCAGAGGTTTTAATGAGCAACAAATGGCTGCACATTCACTATTTTTACTAAGCGCTGATGCACTTAGATCATTCAAGCGTGTACAAATGCAGGCTGGAAGCGAAGCTCAATCTATACAAATTAAAAACCAACAATTAGCAGGATTAACAAGTCAGTTAAACACGGTTATTAAGTTTGGTAATGGTAAATGGACGATTGCCTCCCTGTATGCTCTAGGACAATCTAATGTAGAATTCGCGAGCTTCATTAAAAATGCTCCCATTCCTAATGGTTTGAGTGGCGCACAAGTTCAACAGTACAAATCAGCCCTATCTACTCAAGCAAAACAATACGAGGTTGCAGCTAATAATTACTTCAAACAGTGTGTACAGAATGCAGAAAAATTCGAAGTATTTACAGTTTTTGTAAAAGGCTGTTTAAGTGGCGGTGAAGTTGAAGTGGATGAAGAAAAAGACTCTGTTAGACCTCCAAAAGCTAGCAGCTCCTCACCCACGGCTGCCGCACAAATTCGCTTAAAGCTATACGACGATTCTAGAAACACAAAGCTTTTACAATCCCTTGCTTTGGCGCATACCAAAAATCGTGACTATGCAATGTCGAATTTAATTTTATCTAGAGCATATGAAATCAATCCAAAAGATTCTAATCTAATCTCGCTTCAAGGGGTTAACTATTTACATATGAATGACTTTGAAAGTGCAAAAGTCGCTTTTGATAAAGCTTTAAAACAAAACCCAAGCGATGGTTACGCCTTAAAAGGAAGAGCTGCACTCTATAAGCAGTTTAAATTTTCTAATAAGTTAAAGGGTGTTGCGGCTAAAGCTGGCCGCGCCTCAGTAGCAAGAGAATGGCTGCATCCTTGGATGTAACCTACTACTAATTAAACCATATCCAGCTAATTTTCTTCACTCAATGGTGATATTACATTTTGATATCCATGATAATACCAAAATTGTTTTGCGCTAATATGATCTGCGCTTTCACCGTAGGCACCTGCTCGTGTTAAACTCGCATCAATAGGTAATAAACCTTTTGCGTATGCATCTAGACCATCGTGGCAATTAAATGAAATTGCACTATATGGAATCGATATTCTGTAATGTTGATCATCTAATTTTGTAGAAACTAAGTCATACATGGGGTTCGATTTAAAGGAAGACTTATACACACAACTCACAGCAGAATAAGTAAATTGTATCAACATGCCGTAATCTACATTACCTAGTCTAAATTTGCCCTCTGGATTACTCGACGTTATATATAATTCCAATCTCTTATTGGAACCATTTAAGATTGAATATACATCTCCATGATAAACATCCGCACTTTGACTGTTATCACTTGTTACAACCTTTATATGATCAATTACAAAACCTGGTTCTCTTACTTCAAAGTAGTTAATATCTCTATGCACGACTTGACCATCTAAACTACCTATAAATTCTATGCGGTAATCCTCACCCTCTTTTAGGTTACAGTCTAGCTGAAAACCGTCATCATTAAACCTAAGATAGATTGGAAATCTCCATCCGTCATTTTGTTCTACCCCATTATATTGAATTTCACACTCTTTAAAATTATCTCTTTGACTGATCACACTAATGGCCAAATGATTAAATGCTGCTCGTTGAGCAAGTTCATTATTTATCTGTATAGTAAATGTTCTAACTGGCCACATCCATTCTTTTGGGCTAATTGCTCTTGATGCATATTTAAATGCATCAATAATAATACTACTTAAGTGAATTTTCTTTGATTCTGGTTGTACATCATAATTTCCATTAGAGTTCTTTCCTTTGACTTCTACGATTATTTCGCTAGATGGCATCCAGCAATCTACCTCCACACTGATTTCATCTTGTAAAATCTCCTCTGCTGTCTTTTGATAACCTATAATAC
>JAGRAL010000298.1 GCA_020434605.1 Bdellovibrionales bacterium | reverse complement strand
ACCAATTCTTTATCATATTTTTTTTGATTTTTTATAATGTCTTCGTAAAGCTTCTTTGCTTTTTTAGGATTTCCAAGCAAGTGATGTATTTGAGCCATCTGAAATAAAATTTTTGGCTTATCTGTTAATGAGGCTGTTTTTATTGATTTTTCATATAAACTTAGTGCTGATTGACGATCTTTAGTGATCTCTTTTTTATAAGTTACGTCGCCCTTACCTTCATTTTCCATCGCGTACAATCTAGCTCTTTCAGAATAGAGATCAGCTAGCCTTTGAATTAAATTTTGCTTCGACACACCTTCTTCTGATAAGCCAACTACTTGCTGTAATTTATCGATCAATACGCTATGGGTTTCGATATCCATTTTTTCTGCAAACGCAAAATTACCAACTAGAACTATTAACGTAAGTAACAATATGCAGAAGTTAATAATTAGTTTAGTCATGGCTTACCCCTCAGATCCTCTAGGTAGCACTGCAAATTTATATTTATTAAATCCAGCCTGACCACCTGCTTTAATAATCGGGCTCAATATATCAAACCCAACATTTCTATCCGCTTGAATAATT
The DNA here is from genome assembly GCA_020434605.1 of Bdellovibrionales bacterium. Taxonomy (GTDB): domain Bacteria; phylum Bdellovibrionota; class Bdellovibrionia; order Bdellovibrionales; family UBA840; genus JAGRAL01. The sequence goes on along the minus strand of JAGRAL010000298.1, from coordinate 1,392 downwards.
AAGGAGCTCTGAACCCCTTCTACTTGCTTTTCATTTGATTTTTTAGTGGCAATAAGTCTTTCGACTATATCATTAAGGCTTACATTTTTATCGTCGATTAAATACTTATTTCCTTCTATTCTGATTACAGTGCCCATTGTCATCAACTCGGCTTGAGTTACTTTTGGTAAAACCATATTAGAGTTTATATTTATATTTTGCGCATCACTGTTAAAATTGGAAAGTAGGAATATAACTAGAATGGAAAAAGCATCGATGAGTGCCGTTAAGTTTAGAGCAAAGACAAAGGACTTTTGACCCGATGAAGATTTTTTCTTCATCATATTGTTATATAATGGCCCTCTCATTATCGCTTGTTTTAACATACTTGCACCCATACTTACTCCAATTTAAATTATAGAGGTGATATTCCAACGTCTTTAATACCGGCTTGTTTTAACATATCCATAACTTGAATAATGTTATCGTAAGAGGTGTTTGCCGCTGGCATAAGAAGAGCTATTTCAATTGTTTTATCTAATTTATTAATTTGATTTTGAACTTTGTTTAAAAGAATTTGCCCTTTTGAGCTTCTTAAAGAGAAATCATTAGTTCTTACTTTAGAATTTTTAAAAGAAAAATGTAAACTCCCCTTATCATCAAAAGTAATCCATACAGTAGGAACTTTTTTAGTTTCACTTTGGCTTTGTCCACCAACCGCTTGCGTTGTATCTACAGAACCTACTTGCACCCAAACCACTGTCATCAACAAGAAACAAATACATACTGATAATACGTCGAAGATTGGTAGCAAGTTTAACTCAAAGTTAAGTTCTTTTTTACTTGATGAACTTGATGTGAAACCCATAATAAATTCCTCTGTCTTATAGGATTAAATTATCTAGCAATCTTCTTTTTTACTGGCTCGTAGTTATAGCTTAACCAGTTAAACACCATTAATGCGCCTTGATTTGTATCTTCAGAAAGAGAGTTTGCTCTGTTTTGAAAAATTGCAAAGAACACAAGTGCTGGGATCGCCATTAAAAGACCATACGCCGTAGCATACATCGCCATCGATATACCTTGAGAAAGTAATGTTGCTTTTTCTAATGGGTTTGAATTTGCCACTGCATTGAATGAGCTAATTAAACCAATGATTGTACCTAATAGACCTGCAAGTGTACCAATGTTACCAATTGCTGCAAGAAAACCTGTTCTCTTTTCTAAAATCGAATGTTCTGCTAAAAGCACTTCATCCATTTTTGATTGGATTTCTTCTTTTCCGCCCATATCTAGAGCTGCTTGTGCACCAGCCGCAATTGTCTTACCAATAGCGCTTCCGTTACCTAAGCTTTGAGCCTTCATAATTACCGCTTCAATTTTACCTTTTTTAATATCTTGCTCGAATGCTTT
>JAGRAL010000297.1 GCA_020434605.1 Bdellovibrionales bacterium | reverse complement strand
ATAAAAAGAAATTACTGATCAATACTGGGTGTCCTAGTGTTTGTAATACATCAACTCTTTCAAGGAAATTACTATTATTAAATTTACCATCTTGAATTAAATCATGAATATTTAACTCTAAGAATACTACAGGCTCTGTTTTGTTTGTTTTTTTAACTTCTTTAAGGGCTGATCCTATCATGTCTACATGAATATTTGTAACAGGTGAGAAGCTACCACGTAATAAAACTAAAGGTTTTTTAAACAGCACATCTGCCACGTGTAATACTTTTCCGTCTGGTGAGAATAGAGCAGCATTTGTTAAACGGTTAGCTACTAGCTTTAAGCTCATTAGTCGATTATCGATATGTTTTAGATCCTCTCCTTGAAAATCAATCATATCTATTTCGATTCTTGAGAGATCAAGATTATCAATAAGTGACAAGATAAATTGTTCAGGATTTTCTATGTGGTTGTAGGCGGCATGAATTAAGTTAACTCCAACAATTCCTAATGCTTCACGCTGTAGACTATTAGATCGATTTTTCATTTTAATATGCGCTACAATTTGATTGATAGGTCCATTAGGCTTTAATTGAAAGCGTACACCCATCCAGCCATGCGAATCAATTTTACGAGTTTTACTACCGGTTGTTACAGTGTTTGCAAACGAAAAAAAACGGGTAGAGTCGCCTCGGATCTTTTGTAAACGCTCAATCAGTAGGTCAAATTCGTATGATAACATGGTCTCTACACGGTTTTGACAAACATATCTGCCGCTTGGTTCTTTTCCGTAGATGCTGTCACTAAACACCATGTCGTAGGCTGATATTGTTTTTGCAACTGTACGTGAAGCCTTTCCAGCTTCAAAAAACTGTCTTGCTACCTCTTGGCCAGCGCCAATTTCGGCGAATGTCCCATAAACACTTTCTTCTAAGTTAATTTCAAATGCTTTTTGTAGTGTCGACGTTTGTTGCAAGTTATCTTCCTATTTTGTAGTGCTAATGGAAAACTTATGAATACCACCTTTTTTGATCAAATCAATCACTCTGATAACCTGTCCGTGAGTGGTGTCTTGATCGGCAGCAATCGAAGCCTGTACATTAGCGTTAAATGAAATTTTTTCTTTAGCTATGCCTTCAATTTCATCTTCAGAAACTTTTTTACCATCTAAGTAAACTTCTCCATCTTTGGATATGCTTAATTGTAGATTTGTAGGGGGGGTATCCTCTCCGGTAACAGCTTTGGGTAATTGTATTTGGATGCTTTGGTTAACAAGCATTGGTGTTGTCACCATAAAAATAATAAGCACCACTAATATCACATCCACAAATGGCGTAATATTAATATCAACAATAGGGTCTTCGTTATCTCCACCTAATTTTGATGCCATAATTATTTTTCCTTTTGATTAGCGTAAGCTATGCAAAGCTCTCTTACACTTTCAATGCTGCTAACAATAATTTTCACTTGTTTTTGAAAGTAGTTGTAAGCAATAACGGCAGGGATAGCGACGAATAATCCAATAGCTGTGGCCGTAAGTGCCTCTGCAATACCAGTCATAACCATGGATACATTTCCTTGGCTAACACCTAGGTCTTTAAAGGCCTTCATAATACCTAAAACAGTTCCTAATAAACCGATAAATACAGCGTTTGAGCCAATAGTACCTAAAAAGTTCAGAGACTTTTCTAGCTTTTGTTTTTCAATAATCGCAAATGAGTTAAAAACCTCAGCCACTCCTGTAGGTCCGTTGTCTTTTACGTATCTGATGCCATAAGATAGAGCTTTGGCTTCAATAGAGTCACGCGAACTGCTGATATGTTCAAGGTCTGACAAGTGATTAGAGATCAATGCGTCCTCGATTTTTACC
>JAGRAL010000296.1 GCA_020434605.1 Bdellovibrionales bacterium | reverse complement strand
TAGTTATCAAAAAGATGATTGAATTCATAAAAAATTATTTGTAACTTTGTACTACTGAATACTTTTTTAAAAAAGAAGGGCAAAAATGCACAATCGTTCGCTGATATGGGTGGCGTCTCTACTTGTAGCTATGTTAGTAGCTGCGTGCGAGAAACCGTCTCCAGGATACAACAAAGGTTATATGCCAACACAACCCCTACCTTATGATCATAGCTTACATGCGGGAGACTATAAGATTCCATGTTTATACTGTCATGCGCAGGCTGATAAGAGTAGACATGCAACAGTTCCAACACTGAACATTTGTATGAACTGTCACAAGTCTGTTGCTGTTAACAGCCCTCATATAAAAAAGCTTACAGAAGCCTATAACAATGACGAGTCTATACCGTGGGTTAAAGTACATATGCTTCCAGACTTCGTGCACTTTCCGCACAACGCTCACATAAAAAAATTAGCTAACGGAAGTAAAGCACCAGAAGAAGTAAAACAGGCTTGTTTTCAATGTCATGGTAAGATTGATCAAATGACTGAAGTATTTCAAACCAAAGATTTATCGATGGGTTGGTGTTTGGAGTGTCACAGAAAACCAGAGTCTAACGGTCCACAAAACTGTTCAGCATGTCACTATTAAGGATTAGAGCCGATGGAAAATAATAACGAAAAAAACAAGCGTTACTGGAAAAGTGTGGAAGAGTTTTCTGACCAAGAAGTATTTAATGCTGAGGCAGAGAAAGAATTTTTAAATTCTCCACTATCAGAAAAAGACACAGGTGATGGAGTTGCAAGACGTGACTTTTTAAAACTAATGGGAGCAAGTCTTGCGCTGGCTTCAGCGTCTTGTGTGCGTCGTCCGGTTCAAAATATTGTGCCATACGCTAACAGACCTGAAGGCATGATCGAAGGAAAAGCTAATTACTACGCATCCTCAATGTTTGATAATGGTCATGCGTATGCAACGATAGTAAAAACGAGAGAAGGCCGCCCAATTAAAATTGAAGGAAACCCAGCGTTTCCAATCAATCAAGGTGGTTTGTCTGCAAGAGCACAGGCGCATGTTCTAAGTCTTTACGACCCAGACAGATTACAACAACCTCATGCAAGACTAGCTGCCGATAAAGATTTCCATAAAAGAGTGTGGGATATCGGTAATTGGGAAAAAATTGATGAAGAGGTTTCAAAATTAGTGAACGAAGGTAAAGTTGGCTTATTAACAGCTACAATGCCATCACCATCTACAAAAGCAGTGATGGATGATTTCACATCTACATTTAAAGCAAAACAATATATTTACGATGCCATCAACCACGATGACGTTCTTTTGGGGCAAAAAGCTTCTTACGGACAAAGCATATTCCCTAGATACCGTTTAGAAAATGCTAAATACATAGTAAGTATTGGGGCGGATTTCTTAGGTACTTACGGTAACCCAGTTGAGTACGCAAAAGGCTTCAGTAAAAACCGTAAGCCTGATCACGAAATGTCAAAGTTGATCGTATTTGAATCTTTAATGAGTCTAACTGGCGCTAACTCAGATTATAGAGTGCCAGTAAAAACTTCTAATTATCTAAAAGTTCTACTTGGTTTAGCTAATGAAATCGTTATTAAACAAGGTAAGTCCAGATATGCAGGGGATTCTAGTGTTAAGGAAGTCTTAAAGAAGTATTCAAATGCAGCTAACGAAGCTGGAATTGATACGGCGCTGTTTTCTAAAATCGCCGAAGAGATGTGGGCTAATCGTGGTCAATCTTTAGTAATGACTGGTGGTATAAGTTCAAAAACAGAAAATGCCGTAGACTTACAAATTGCGGCTAACTTTTTAAATTCTATTTTAGAAAACGACGGTATTACTGTTGATAGTAAATTTCACAATATGTCATACGCTGGAAGTGATTCTAGCTTAAGTGACTTAGTGAATGATATTAATAGCGGTAAAATCAATGTAGTAGTTATTTCTGGTGTGAACCCAATCTACGTAGCACCTCCATCTTTAAAATTGGCAGAAGCTTTTAAAAAGGTAAAAGTAATTTACTCTGCTCAATATATGGATGAGACCGCAGAGATAGCAGATTATATTTTGGCAGAATGTCACCCATTAGAAGCATGGGGAGATTTTGAGTTCCAAGATGGACTTTTCTCTATCCAGCAACCGACAATCAGACCGCTTCATGCGACTCGTCCATTTCAGTTTAACCTAATGACTTGGGCCTATACTCTTGAAAAAGGGCCAAGCCGCTTAAAAGATACAGAAACTTGGTATGATTATGTTAAAATGTATTGGAAAGATAGAATCGTAAAAGGTTCTACTGGTGGAAAGTCATTTGATGACTATTGGACAGAACTACTTAAAGTAGGTTTTGTCGATCAAAACGCAGGAGCTAGAAAGCAAAAATCATCTTCTAGATCATTCCAATTGGCGTCTCTTCGCTCAATTAAAGATACAGATAGTACATCGGGTTATGAGTTAAACCTATATCCTAAAATTGCAATCGGTGATGGTACTTATAATAACATTTCGTTCTTACAAGAATTACCAGATCCTGTAACCAAAGTTACTTGGGATAATTACTTAACGGTTTCTTATAAAACAGCTAAATCAGAAGGCTTAAAAGACGGTGATGTAGTCGAGTTAAGTGTCGGAGATGAAAAAATCGAAGTCCCTGTCTTTGTTCAAGTCGGTCAAGATTTGAATACGCTAGGTTTAGC
>JAGRAL010000295.1 GCA_020434605.1 Bdellovibrionales bacterium | reverse complement strand
TCAACCACTCGGCCACCTCTCCGCATACATGATATTCAGTTTTTAACTTCAGCTCCTAGAGTCGGCACGCCGCTCAGTCGACCAAGAAAATAAATTTTCTTGTCTCCTTCCATGCTCAACATAAAAACCCACCATTGTGGCTTTTTACGCTGGCACAAGTGCGCCTTCAACCACTCGGCCACCTCTCCAGGACTTTTAGGTGTAAGTAGTTAACATAGGGTGATTTTTGTGTCGAGCTGATTGTAAAAGCTCTAGTCATTTCAAGCCTCTAACGCAAGGCTTCTATGCCTTAGAGTAAAAGTGTCTCATTTTGAGAAAGTCTCAAGTTTGATACAGTCTAGACCGAAGAATAGACATGAGAAATGCATCAAAATACGTAAAAATAATGTCCCTATTCTTATTATCTTTTGGCCTAACAGTATCTTATCAAAACTGTGGAAAAAATGATGTTGAGTTTAGTACCTTAGACAGTATCCAAGCCAATGGAAAGCCTGATTTTAAAGTAACATACACACAAGAGCTTGATGTTGGTAACTTAGGTCATTTTTCAGCGACATCAGATGACCATGTTTTAGAAGAAGTGGTTTGGGATTTTGATGACGGCCAAAATATGGCTGGAGCTACTTCGATCAGACAATTTGATCACGTAGGCCAAGTTACGTTTTCAGTAAGAGGTAAATTTGCTGGTGATGACGAGTGGATAGTAAAAAACAATTTAGTTGTAAATGTAATCGATCCAACTTCAAATACTTGCCTTGATTTAAATAATTTAAAAATCTTATCTGACCAATTAGATCTAAATCAACCAATGCCAGAGTGGGATTTAAGAGATGGTAGACTACGTGTAAGGTTAAATTTCAACAGTCCATGTTTAGCCGTTGCTTTATACAGTACACATTGGGTAGTTAGCACTACTACAGTAAAAAGAACAATTATATACGAGTTCGATGGAAATGTAGCTGATATACCTTTTAGTGAAATCGGTGAATATGAGATAGCGGCAGAAGTGACATACGCTCATGACCCAGATGTGCATTACGTAAGTAAGGTGATCAAGGTTGTAACTGATGATGTTTTATGTAAGCCAGCAGAAGGAATTGGTGCTGATAAAGACTTAGACCACTTAGTGGTTGGCGATATGGTAACGTTTAATGCCATGATACCTAGATGTCTTGGTTTTACTGGTGAAATCAATTGGTATATCGACAATGCACCTGTAAGTGATCAATTAAGTCTTGAATACTTATTTCAAGAAGCTAGAGATGACATCCAAATTCGCGCAGACGCTCCGAGAGTGGTTGATGGAAAATTAACAATGCAGCAATACTTTTTAAGAGCCCATGTCACAAATGGCTTTCAAGTAGGTTGCGACTTAAGATGTAATGGTACTCCTGATGGTTCAGAGTTACCTAATGGTTTGAGATGCGAAAACTCACAAGGACAACCTGCTGCTGCAGTAAACTGTGACGGTCTAGATACTACAGGTATTAGCTGCCCGACTGTATGCGAGGATGATCCTGAAGAAACTTACTCTATCACTTGTGACTTTAGATGCGAAGGCCAAGATGAGAGTTCGATGTATATCGATAAGATGTGCGTAAACTCTAAGAGTGAGCCTGTAAACGCTAGCTACTGCTCTGACATACCAAAGCCAATCATGGCATGTAATCAAATTGTGTCGTGCGATGGTACAGGTGGCAGTAGCGATAAATAAGCTACTTAGTGGCCTCTGCAAACATAAAACTATAATAAAAAACTGAGTTGGGGTCCTTTTTAAGGGCCTCTAATTCTAACTTCATTTCTTCCACTGTAGCTTTATCAATTTTACCAATATCGAGTAGCGCAGGAGCACCACTTAATAAAAGGCGGGTCCAATAGGTTATACGCTCTTCTCGTTTTTGTGGTTCGCGATTGTCGTAGTGTAAACTTCTTGTTTTTACTTCTATATTAGAAAAACCTGCTGCTTTTAAATAATTACCCATCTTAGATCCTACGAATGGATCCCCACCAATATTCCATTGATGATCATTAAACTCATACCAATACTTTAGAGTTGCAGGACTATATGGATGCAAAAAGAATGTATGGTTTTGTACTTCATTGATAAATACCTTAGCTCCACCTTTTAGAACTCGGTAAACCTCGTTTAGAGCTAACTGTGGATTAGGTAGATGCTCTAAAACCCAACACAAGTAGGCTCCATCAAAACTTTCACTCTTAAAAGACATATTCATAGCATCATCTTTTTTTAAGAAAAATCTAGATTGAGCGATTTCACTGTGTAAGCGTTTTTCGGCCACACGCAATTGGTCATCTGAAACATCAATACCAGTAATTTTGATATCTTTGAATTTATCTAACAAGAGTTTTGACTGTGCCCCTACCCCACAAGCCACTTCTAAAATATGCGACTGAGGGGGCCAATTTACATACTGATATAGCTCAGAAGCTAGTGATTCTGCCTGGTCGATAAGGCGATCTTGCTCTTCGCTACTAAATCCATGCAAATATTTGATGTCAGACATTTTACACCTACTGGATGAACTCTCTTACGAAGTCATTCACTGGGTTACTCTTTATCTCTTTAGGACTACCTACTTGTAGTATTTTACCCGACTTCATTATCACTATTCTATCACTCATCGTATTAGCTTCAATTTGATCATGTGTTACATAGACAACTGTTAACTTTAGAGATTGCTGGATCGCACGTATGTCTGTTCGCATTTTTTCTCTTAATTTTGCATCCAAATTAGAAAGCGGCTCATCTAATAACAATACTTTAGGTTGCATCACCAAACCCCTTGCAAGGGCTACACGCTGCTGTTGTCCGCCGCTCAACTGGTTAGGCATTCTTTTTTCTAAACCATTTAGCTCGACTACTTTTAGCATCTCTAAAACACGCTTTTCAATCTCGTCTTTAGGTACTTTTTGTATCTTTAATGGGTAGGCAACATTGTCGTAAACATTCATATGAGGCCACACAGCATAGGATTGAAAAACCATACCCACATGACGCTTTTCGGGCGGTAGAAAAAATTTATTCTCAGGATCTGACACTAAGTCGTCTCCTAGATATATTTTTCCATGCGTGTTTTTTTCAAGTCCTGCAATCATTCTTAAGGTTGTTGTTTTACCGCATCCTGATGGACCTAAAAATGAAACAAACTCCCCGTCCTCGATCGTTAAAGTAAAATCACTAACAGCAAACACATCGGCTGCGTATTGTTTTTTAATACCTTCAAATTTTACCTGACTCATAAACCATACCTTCCATCAGAACTTTTCTTAACAATCCAATTTACTAAAACCACTAACATAACAACTAAAATTGCTAATACCGAGGCACTCCCGCCGCTAGCATCTGCGTACTCCTGTAATTGAAAAATAACTGTACCCACCGTCTCTAAGCCTGGCCCCGTAAGTAAAATTGTCATCGTCAATTCACTTACCACAGGCATAAATATCAAAAACCAAGCCGCCACCAAAGGAGCCTTCATCAAAGGAAGCCATATATATAACATGGTTCTTCCCCATCCAGCTCCAGACACACGCGAAGCTTCGTCAAGCACATCATCAATTTGTCTATAGCCATCTGCCGTAGTTTTCATGGCAAAGCTCAAGTATTTCACAATGTAGGCAAGAGCAAGCATTCCTAGAGTGTTATAAAGGCTTGGCCCTACGCCAAAAAATCCATTACTAAACGCCAAGATTAGGGCTAAAGCTACAACCGTTCCAGGAGTTGAGTACGGAAGTGATGCTAATAAGTCTAAAAGATTTCTACCTTTTAATTTTGTCTTAACTTGAATGTAAGACAAAAACGCACCCAACAAACAAGCTAGTGTTGCCGCAATTACACCCAAACTAAACGAGTTCCAAAAGGCTCTGCCCGTTTCTTGTGTTTCAAATAAAACTCGGTAAAAGTTTGAAAAAGTCCAATTATCAAAAGAAAATTCACCCTGCACTTTACTAAGCGCCGAAATAAAAACTCCAGATAGTGGTAATATAAATACAAGAAATAAAAAGGCGCACACTAAAATTACACTTGGAGTTTTCCATTTACCTAGCTCGATTAAACTTGGACGGCTACTCTTACCCGATACAGTTTGAAACTGGCTTTTTCTAAGTATTCGCTGTTGAATAAGTAGTGTCACAGCTGCTGAGAAAAGTAGTAGCATGGATAGTGCGCCAGCACGGTATATCCCACTCATTGATCCCATCTTTTGAAATGTATAAATCTGAGTAGTAATTAAATATATTCTTGCTGGACTACCGATCAATGCAGGAACACCAAAACTTGCGGCTGTAGCTAAAAACACAAGTAAACCACCACCTAAAATTGACGGACGAATCAATGGCAATGTGATGTCTTTAAAAATTTTTAATGGGCCAGCACCAGACAATCTAGCAGCTTCTTCAAACGAAGAATCCATTCTCTCTAAGGAAGCATGTACTGTTAATAGTATAAATGTGTATAAAAAACTACTCTCTATCCAAACTAGTCCACTAAACGTATATACATTTAAAAATGAATGGCCCAGGATTCGGTTAAGTAAACCCGTCGTAGGGTTTGCTAAAAAAATCCAAGCAATCGCACCAATGTAAGGAGGGATTGCGTATGGTAAACACAACCATGATCTAAATCTTCGGTTCCATGGAAAATCTGTTCTAGATAATAACCAAGCAAGTGGAATCCCAACAAGACAACTTAGTAAACTAACCGCGGTACTTACCAGCAGTGTGTTTTTGACCGCAGTTAGAATTGTGTCACTTGTTAATACACTGTTAAAGGCATCAAATGACAGGGTACCACCAGGACCAGAGTATATCACTTTTAGAAAAAGCTCTAAAAACGGATATACACAGAGTACCAGCAATATAAATATTGATAAGCCTAAGACAGTCTTTTTCAATGTGTACTCTCTTAGTGAAACATGATGTTGGTAAATTCTTCTTTGATCTCTTCACGCTTCGACATGATTTCTTTTAGTACCTCAGGTGTCCAAGCTGGTGCTTTTTTCATTACCTCTACTAAATCCTTTGCACCCTTTGGAGCTTCTCCAGGAACAGCCGCATACATATAGGATTTAACCATAGCCGCTTGTCCCTCTGGTGAGAAAAACCAATCCGCTACTTTCTCTGCATTAGTTCTAGGTGTACTTTTCTTAATAATCGCCAAAACATTAGATTGTACAATTGCCCCATCATCAGGATAAATGATTTTAATATTTGAGTCTTCACTTAGGCGTAATACGTTTTCTAACAAAACCCATCCTACAGGTCTTTCTTTTGTTTGTACTCGACGTATCACTGCTGAGTTTCCACCTTCACTGATAGTATCGTTTTTTCTTAATGCTTTAAAATAGTCCCAACCATATTCTTTTTGTAGAAATGCAACAGTTGTAAAGTTAGTACCAGAAGCCAGTGGGCTACCTGTCGCAAACTTTCCTTTCCATTTAGGATCGGCCATTTCTTTAAAAGTTTTG
>JAGRAL010000294.1 GCA_020434605.1 Bdellovibrionales bacterium | reverse complement strand
CGGTTCAAGCTACTTTTGCTGGAAATATCCTGAAGAAGACATACTTTTTTCACATGGCTATTTAGAGGGATTTACGAGCAGGGTCGCAATAAAGCAAAGCGCTTTGCCTTTTCTCTAGATTCGCGGTAACTCCATGTTATGAGAATCGCATTTGTTCAGTATAACAGTGAGCTGGGTAATATTGACTATAACTGTGAGCAAATTTTATCGTTTGTTACAAGAGCAAAGGATAAAAGAGCAGAGCTGGTTATTTTTCAGGAGTTAGCACTTTTGGGATATATGCCACAAGATCTTTTGGATCGAGTGGACCTGATCAAATACCAACAAAAAAAATTAGTAGAAATCAGTAAAAAAATACCAAAAGGTATTACGGTTATTTTGGGCTGTGTTCGACTCATTAAAGATGGACACTTTTACTATAATTCTGCGGCGATACTAGAAAAAGGCAAAAAGCCACGCTTTGCCGACAAAACATTACTACCAAGTTATGATGTGTTTGATGAAGGTAGATACTTTAAGCCGGGCAATCCAGATAAAAATATAGTTAGTGTTAAGGGTAAAAAAATTCTTATTACAATTTGCGAAGACCTATGGGTTTTTGATAAGAAGACATCTTTAAAGTACGAGAATCCATTTAAAAAATTAAAATCAAAAAAAATAGATCTAGTAATAAATATTAGTGCATCTCCTTTTGCTAAAGACAAAATAAATGACCGCATTAAATTGGCTAGGGGAGCAGTTACTTTTTTTAAAGCCCCAATCATATATGTAAACCAAGTTGGTGCACAAGATGAGTTAATCTTTGACGGCAAGTCTTTTGCTTTAGATAAAAAAGGCAAAGTTTTAACCCAAAGCTTAGCATTTCAAGAAGACTTAAACATGGTGGACTTTTCTAAAAATGAGGGTGGTAAAAGGCATCATGAATCAGAGAGCAAATTTGAAACAATCAGAGCGGCATTAGTCCTAGGAATTAGAGATTATGCTAAGAAAAATGGATTCATCAAATTGCACTTAGGTTTAAGTGGCGGTATTGATTCAGCCTTAGTTGCTTGCCTTGCGGCAGATGCTGTGGGACCTAAAAATGTACATGCGATTGCACTTCCTACTCAATTTAATGCCTCTGAAAGTTTGGATTTAGCTACTAAGCTCGCAAAAAATTTAGGAATCGAATTTCAAAACTTTCCCATTGAAAACATTTATCAAAACATGAAATCAGAAATAGATGAGACGTATGCTCTTAGCGACTTTTCTCTTGTTCATGAAAATTTACAGTCAAGAATACGTGGTATTTTATTAATGGCATATGCAAATGCTACGGGCTCATTACTACTAACTACCGGAAACAAAAGTGAGTTTGCAATGGGTTATTCGACACTTTACGGAGATATGTGTGGGGGCCTTGCACCTATTGGCGATTTATTAAAATCTGAGGTTTTTGAATTAGCAAGACTATACAATACATCTGATGAACTTATACCCAAGAGAATAATTGATAGACCGCCTTCAGCGGAACTGCGCCCAAATCAAAAAGATCAGGACAGCTTGCCTCCTTATGAAAATTTAGATCCTATAGTTGAAAATCTTATTACTAATAACTCAAAAGTTAAGTCTGATGATGATAAATGGGTTCTTAATAAAATTTTTAAGACTGAGTTTAAGAGAAGA
>JAGRAL010000293.1 GCA_020434605.1 Bdellovibrionales bacterium | reverse complement strand
CTTTTTTTTGCGCTTCTTGTACGTCTAAAATCAGATCAATATTATCACGACTGTCTTTCTCGATGGCCTTGTTTACAATTTCTTGTTTCGCTTGAGCAGGCTCTTGATTGTCTGAAGTTCCATCTATCTCAATAACAATAAGGTCACTTGCAAATACGAATTGTAATAATAATATCAATATAAACTTCATAATCTACACCCTTAGCTAAAGTAAAAGATTTCTTCTAGGCTTCGTCAAGTCAAAGCCTAGTGGATCTCTATACTTTCTAATGAACCCATAATAGATTCTATTTGGTCCATAAAGTCTGGACTGGTTTGTATTCCAATATCTTCTTCTAATTCAATTTCAGCTTCTCTTTTAAGCTCTGGATAAGAAATTTTAAAGCGAACCTTAGTCTTCCCAGGGTGCTTTTCTAAAACCTCTTTTATGGTACCAAGTTTTTCTAACATCTTTTTAGTTAACTGGATTTCTAGTAGTTTTGCCGTACGCATCTTCTCATCAAGAGTAATAATTTTTTCTGCAATGATCTTATTACCTTTTTCATCTGACTCATACGTACCACTTAGTAAAATCGCACCATCTTGTTTAAAAATTGGTTCGGATTCGGCATATACATCTGGAAACGTAATAAATTCAATCTTCCCAGTTAAATCCTCAATCTGAGAAAAGGCCATTCTTGTACCTTTTTTAGTAATAAACTCTTTGTAAGTGGCTAAAAGCCCACCAATACAAACCTTTTGTTTGTTCTTAAGACCCTCTAATGAGCTAATTGTATGACTCACATAGGGTTTTAACATTTTCTCAATCCCATTTAGCGGGTGATCACTTAAGTAAAAGCCCAGGACTTCTTTTTCTGCTGAGAGTTTGTAAGATTTCGTCCAATCTTGCATTACTGGCAGTTCAATTTTTTCTTCTTGCTGCGGATCTAATGAGAACAAACTCACTTGTCCGATGTCTGCATCTTTTCGTTTTGTATCAGCTCTATCTAAAAATAGACCGTAGGTTGCCATCAACTGGGCACGACTCGCACCAAAACCATCCAACGCCCCTGCTTTGATTAAACACTCGATGACTTTTTTATTGATTCGTCTATCAACAGACGCAAAAAAATCTTCTAAATCATCAAAGACCTTGGCAGGCTTTTGATTTCTAGCCTCAATGATTTGATCAACAGCGGCTTCACCCACACCTTTAATCGCAGCTAAACCAAAAAATATCGTATCTCCATGCACCGAAAATTTTCTTTCAGAAAAATTAATATGCGGAGCTTTTACTTCGATATCATGTTCTCTGGCATCTTTAATGTATTGTACGATCTTATCCGTATTTGACATCTCTGTAGAGCATAGAGCCGCGTAAAATTCTACAGGGAAGTATCTTTTTAGCCATGCTGTATGGGCTGCAAGTACACAGTAAGCCGCCGCATGGGATTTGTTAAAACCGTACTCAGCAAACTTTGCCATCTGATCAAAAAGTTCACTTGCCTTTGTAGCATCGTGACCATTTTTAGTCGCACCACTTAAGAAACGATCTTTTTGTCTAGCCATCTCAGCAGGATCTTTTTTACCCATCGCACGTCGTAAAATATCTGCTTCACCTAGTGAGTAGGAAGCAATCTTCGCAGCAATTAGCTGCACATGCTCTTGGTATACAATAATCCCATAAGTTTCTTTTAAAATATCTTCTAGTTCTGGGAATATATACTTAACTTCAATTTCTTTATGTTTTCTTCCTTTATATTCATCCAAGAACTGCATCGGACCTGGGCGATATAATGCGTTGATTGCGGTGATATCTTCAAAGTTATTTGGCTTTACTCTTTTAGTAAATTCGGTAATCCCGCCGCCTTCAAACTGAAACACACCGTCTGTATCCCCATTACAAAAAATTTCGTAAATTCCTGGATCACTTAACGATATGTCTTTTAGTTTATACTCTTTACCACGGTTTTTTTGAATCAAATGAAGTGCATCTTCGAGGTGGGTTAAAGTTTTTAAACCTAAAAAGTCAAACTTGATTAAGCCCATGCCTTCTGCATTTTTCATGTCGTACTGAACTACAGTTTCGTTGGCAGAACCTTTATATAGTGGCGCATACTCAACAAGAGGACGATTTGAAATAATCACACCGGCTGCATGGATAGATGCATGACGAGTTAAGCCTTCAATCTTTAAAGAGAGTTCAATCAGGGTATTGATTTTTGGATCGTTCTCCATCCATTCTTTTAAACGATCTTCTTCGTCGATAGCTTGTTGTAAAGAAATTCCAAGTTTATCAGGAATCAGATCTACAACTTGAGTCACCTCAGTCATAGACATTCCCAAAACCCTACCCACATCGCGAATGGCAGCTCTAGCTTGCAGTTTACCAAATGTGATAATCTGCGCAACCGACTCAGCACCGTATTTATTGGTTACATATTCAATAACAGATTGACGTTTATCCTGACAGAAATCGATATCAAAATCTGGCATACTAATACGTTCTGGATTTAAGAATCTCTCAAAAATCAGGTTATAAGGCATCGGATCTAGATCAGTAATTTTTAAACTATAGGCAACTAAACTACCTGCACCCGATCCCCGGCCCGGGCCCACAGGACATGAGTTATTTTTAGCCCAAAGAATGAAGTCTTGAACGATTAAGAAATAACCATTGAAACCCATTTTATCAATTACCGATAGCTCGTAAGCCAGGCGATCAAAGTACGCTTTTTGTTTTTCCTCTGTCGGCGCTTCCCCACGGGACGCCATCTCAGAAAAACGTTCTTTTAGGCCTTTCATCGATAAGTCTTCGATTTCTTGTTTTAGTGATTTACCATCTTCCGTTGGATAATCAGGAAGATGATAGATACGATTTCCATTTTCATCTTTCAACTGAAACTTAACATCACAAAGATCTGCAATCTTCACTGTATTCTCAATGGCTTCAGGAAGATCTTTAAACGCTTCCTTCATCTCTTCCATTGATTTTAAATAAAATTGATCGCTCCCCAATCTAAATCTTGATTCGTCCGCTAGGGCTTTGTTGGTTCCGATACAAACTAAAACCTCTTGTGCAAGCTGATCTTCTTGCTTTAGGTAATGGACATCATTACTAGCTACTAGTGGCACACCTTCGGATTTAGATGCCTCTATTAAAAATGTATTTAATTTATTATATTCAGAAACATTAGGACGACAGATTTCTAAATAAAATCGATCTTCAAAAATGTTTTTTAATTCTCTAATCTTTTCAATCGCTTTTTCTTTTCCGTGATATAAAAAGGTATGAGCCACTTCACCCATAATCCCACCACTTAAAGCGATAATATTTTTA
>JAGRAL010000292.1 GCA_020434605.1 Bdellovibrionales bacterium | reverse complement strand
AAGAACTTAAAGTCTACTAAACTACTTGAAGAGTCTGAGGCCGCTGTAGCTCCGGATGCATCATTGTCAAAAACAAGGTCAGGAATTCCGTACTATGAGTCTGCAAAACTAAAGACAGTAAAAAATCTACCATTATTAGATATTGGTAAAGAGCGTGTTGTTTCAGCTTCTAATTGGGAGCTACCAGAGTTAAGAGCTGCTCTAGCGAGAAGACAAGATATAAATCAACTAAAAAGCCCGGATATGGTTTCTGATTTTCAATTTTTATCATGGTTAGATGTTCATATTGACAAGGTCGAGTACCAACCAATAAAAATTGTAACAGCCAAGTCTTTAGGACTTACCGAAAAATCTATTGCCGACTTAAAGTGGTATACTAGACAAGAAGTTGAAGTAAGCCTACTGGCAATGGATAGACTAAGTAAAGACGAGTACACACTTATTAAAGGTTTGATGCTTGAACTTGCTAAGAATTGCCACAGCGCTAGTGGAATATTTTATTCTCTTAGTGGCTCTGAAAATATAGTTGTTGATAAAACAGCTAAGTATAACTTGGCTACTTGTTCTCATAAAATGGGACTGTTTCATCAATCAGTGCCAAGATTACTAGCGGTTGTTAGTAGTAACTTTTCACCAGAGGCAAAATCTGTTGCTCTAGAGACGTTGTTAAAAGATGTGCCATATGAGCATGAGATTGAAGTAGGTGAGGGATTAAACAAGAAGGAAATTCTCGCGCAAGTGCCAGATAAACTAAAAGACACATACCACTACGTGGTTATGAAGTCGCATTTAAGGCAGCATCAATTTAAGTCAGCTTTAAACGAGGCTCTTAAGGTTCCAGAGAGTTCAAAATTCTTCGTAAAATCGCAGTATGGTGCTGCCATTGCTGAATACTCTTTGGGAGACTTAAAAGGTTCTCTGCAAAGACAAAAAGAATTAAAAGCGCACATGAAAAAAGAAGGCGTGAGTGATAAAAATATTTACTCGCTAGTGAACATAAACTTAGCTAGATATGGCTTTCAGCAAAAACAGTTAAACCTTGCTATCTCTAACTATAGAGAAATTGATAGATCGCATCCATTATGGATTGAGTCTCTTGAAGAACAGGGGTGGGCGCAGCTATCAAATGGGGATGAACCAGGCGCTATTGGTAATATGCACTCTCTGCACTCGCCGTACTTTAAAGGTGTTTATATGCCAGAGACATATTCTATTAGAACCATTGGCTATTTAAATCTTTGCCACTATGGTGATGCGTATAAAAGCTTAATGACATTAGAGCAAACATACGGACCTATTAAAAATAGCATTGGATCTTACTTAAA
The DNA here is from genome assembly GCA_020434605.1 of Bdellovibrionales bacterium. Lineage (GTDB taxonomy): Bacteria > Bdellovibrionota > Bdellovibrionia > Bdellovibrionales > UBA840 > JAGRAL01. Next base: position 8,924 of record JAGRAL010000292.1, on the reverse strand, counting down.
GGGTCATTCTAACTCTAAAACCTACGCGACTATTTATTCGTATTTAAAGCAAAGACAAAAAGAAGTAGACGGCTTACCTGAGCCAGTTATTAGAGATGTGGCGAGAAGAAAAGATTTTTTAAATATGCAAGAGCACATTAATGCAATAGTTGATGAGATTGACCAGATGTCTTTTGTCGACAATCTTGTGTTAAAAGAAAAATCTAAGGCTGCAGGTCTAAAGGGTAGAGCACAATCTACAATAAAAGAGCTTGAGAAAAAAATAAAACAGGCGGATGTAAAGCCAGATCTAAAAAAATATAAAGGGATATGGCAAACACAACTTGAAGAACAACATGATAAATTAGCTGGCTATGACTTTAAGTTAGAGGTTTTTGAAGAAAGCAGAGAGGGATTTAAAAAGTTTCGTGGAGTTGCGGTTAGCAAGTTAACAGAACTTGGCAAAGACCTGCGAACAAAGGCGGGCGGAAAAATCAAAGATCACCTCGCTAAACTTGAGAAAGATTTAAAAGGTTTATTTAAAAACAACGAATTTTTAAGATATGAAGTTTTTGCGGGCAGTGGACAAAATATCAGATTCCAAGCAGCAGGTGGACAGGCAGAAGATAAGCGCCTACCATCATCAGCTATACCAAAAGGTAAAGACTTTAAATGGTCATTTGACGGAGAGTTTTGGGAAGATGAAGTTGGCTATTATCGCTCAAGCTTAAAATCAAATTGCCCTGAAAGGTAACGGAGGACATCGTGAAATACATTTTAACTATAATTATAACTTTAGCAGCCCTACCTGCAGCGGCGCAAACAAATGCCAAGGAGCAAATGAAGCGCCTTGAAACGAATATGGAAAATGCCGAGCATAACCGTAAAGAGTACGCAAAGAATCTTGAGATCGTATCTAAAAACATCAAAGAGGTGGACCGCGTTCTTGAGACTTTAAAGAAAAACAAAAAAGAAGTAGAGAACCAACTTAAAAACTCTGCACAAAACCGTAAGACCTTAGAAGAACAAAAAGTAAAGTTAAAGTCACTGGTTGCTAATGAAGACAAAAAGGTAGCGGAAGAGCAAAAAAAGATTGATGAACTACAAGCAAAAATCAATCAAGTAAAAGCTAACCAAGAAAAGCGCAAACAAAATATTGCTGCCTACGGTGTTAAGGTAAAAGAGATCGATACTGAACTTGGAGAGTGGGATCAACAACAAAAAAAGATTGCTGACCTGAATGGTTCGATCGATAAAAAGTCTAACGAAGCTAATAAAGAAAAAGCCGAGTGGGTAGGAAAAGAAAAATCCTATAAAGACGAATTAAAAAAGTGGACGGCTGAATCGAACAAAGCATCGAGTGAATACAAAAAATACTCAAAGTTAAAAGACTAATCTATAAAAACTGGGGCCTTACAAGCATGTTTTAGGATGCTTACACAGGCCCATAGTTCAGTCCTGAAGAAATATTTCTTATCTGTGATTACTCCAAGGCATTAAGCCATCTTATTAATACCCCGTTAGTAAAAGATACTCTTATACCTCTTATAAGTATTTTTTTGTAAGTGCTTGATTTTACTATAATTTTTTACCAATACGCACATTGCGTTTTAAGCTTGCATAGAAAACTGTTATAATGCTTGAGCTTAGGTATTAGTGAGGGTTCTTTGGTGCGATTACATATTTTAATTCTAACGATAGTTTTAGCCGCAAGTCCTTCGGCATTTGCTGATGGTGGTGGCTTACTACGAGCTTGTGTAGCACTCTTTGCTCCGCAAAAATCAGCGATCGAAGAAGAGATCAGTGCCAAAGAAGATAGAGCCTGGGATAATTTACGACCTCAGATAGCGACCGAAATGGCAATTTTTAGATCGCTTCCCAAAAATGAAAAGCAAGCATATTTAGAAAAAGTTTCTGATAGCGTTACGTCTTATCTAGAAGAGGTTTTTCATACCGATAACTTAGGTTTTCATTATAACTTACATGGCGGCGGCAGAGACTCCTACATTACTGGTGGCGGCATTCATGCTACTCAAGGCGACATTGCAACACAATTAGGTCATGCTAGAGATTACAGTAAAAAAGTTTATTTTTTTCAATCTCAGCAGGTTGGTCTATTAAAAGTACTAGATTCGACAAATCCAGCCTTTTTGTTTCCTAGAACTAGAATGGGTCACGTTTTAATTTTAATGGATCTAAACGCTCCAATTATGAAAAGGCTAGAAGCTGATGGCGTGATTCGCAACAAACAGTCGATCTATTTTGAAGTAGATGATGCTTCACCGCGATCTCTTAAAAGTTCAAATGGTTCACCGATTGGTGTGCCGGCTGAAGCGTTTGTATTACCGCCACTTAGTGTATTTACAGGAATATCAGCAAAAACAGGAATCAATAGACTGAACTGGGATGAACAAACCTTAGTAATGATGCGTTTTATTGAGCAAATGGCTAAAGATTCTCAGCAGGGTCGTCTTAACTAAACATTTGATTTTTTTAATTCTCCATTAATAAACTCCATTAATGAAGCTTCTCTGGGGCCACCCTCTTCTCCAGGCTCAATCCATACACATGTTTTTTGTGAATAGGATTTTGTACATTCAATATCTAAAAAAGCTGATGACCAAGTCCCTGAGTTTAAATGCTCTACAATTCCAATGATTTCATGTCGTAAAACATGAGTGTGTCCGTAAACGACCCGCTTCACCTTTGTAATTTGGCTAGATTGATTTAAAATTCGCTCCCTTGGTTCTTTAAACTGAGCTACGTAAGAATAAATCGACTTTGAATAAAAAATAAAAAACGGACTAAATAATAGTATTGGAATAAACATCCAAAAAAATGAAATATCATATACTAACTTAACAGCGCTAAATATTTGAAAGATGATTAATAGAGAAACTAAAAACAAAAAAGCTCTATCTAACCAAAGTTCTTGAGCAATCATAAGCGGATTACTTGTTGCCGGCGCTACTGCAAGCTCTCGCATTTCTCTAACCATTCTAGATTGCGCATTAGATTTTTTGGCAATTCTCTCGATTCGATCCTCAACTAGTAGGGGATCCTTTACTGCTGGATAAAGTCTATCTGATAGGGACTGAAATAAAACAGCTGACGCGCCCCAAAACCAAGACACCACTAAAAACGGTTGTTTTCTTGCCATGTATTTAAAAAATAAAGTCAGGTAGTCTTTAATAGTCATGATAAAGCCGGTATCCACATAAGGATTAAAAAATCCCATTCCATTAATCATGTACCTGGTAGCCAAATTACCAAACGGTATGCGCATTTCAATTCGGTTGTATTTTCGAATCATAGGATGAATAGGGTTTTGGCATACACAAAAAGGATCATACTGGTTACCGTGCTCTATCAATGTATCTTTGTTAGAAATATAAAACCAATCACAAAATCTCAAGTTAGAGGAAAACTCTGGTGGAAGAGCTAAGGACTCTCTTAATCGCTCTTGCACTAGAGGAAATAATATTTCTAGATCGTGGTTACCAGTAATAAAAATAGCTCTATGTCCTTTAAGAATAAATCTTCTTAAAGCATCAAACCACTCTTTATGGTCCCTTAAGATAATATCTAGTTTAAAAACGGACTTCATCTCTTCGGGATAAAGTCCTCTTCTACTTTCAAGCCATGAAATTTTATAAGGAGGCTCCTCTGGAGCAGCGGTTACAGAATCAAAATCGAAGATATCGCCGTTTAAAATCAACTCAACCACGGGTTTTTTACCAGGATGTTTAGCGCTAATTTTGGTTTCAATGTGCTCTAAAAAGTCTCTAAAAGTATTATCAAAGAAAAACTCACGGGTTAGATACTTCTTCCAAAGGGGATTATTGGGGTCGGTGATGTGTTCCTGGGTTAAATGCAAATCAGAGATAATAACCGTGTAATCGCTTGCCGAAAAATCAAGCAAGCCATCATTTTCTTTTGTGTTTTCCATACATTACAAGCTTAACGTGTTTTTTATGAACATTAAATCAAAAAGCCTCAGCCAAGACCAAGCATCAGCACCCCGCATCCTAAGTGGCTTAAAATGCAGCTAATGACCAAAATGCCTTGCTTCACGCATAGAGTCTTAGATTAAATGTATACCGAGAGATTAACTTGGAGGTTATTCATGGCTGACGTATTAGTTGTAACGAGCAAAGTAAAGAAATTCATCAAAGAAAGCAGTGACTGCAACACTTCTGCAGAAACAATCGACGTTCTTAGCAAGGCAGTTGAAAAATTATGCCGCAAAGGTGTTGAAGCTGCTAAGTCTGATGGTCGTAAGACAGTTATGGCTCGTGATATTATCATTGATCACATTTAATTTATTTAAACATATTTTTACAGGCGCCTTTATTTATAAGGGCGCCATTTTTTTATGAAAAAGCTAATTGAAGGTATTAAAGATTTTAGAAAGACAAAAAGGCCAGGATTACTAGAGCATTTTGATAATATTGCTTTAGCGCAAAAGCCTGATGCAATATTAGTGGCTTGCTCGGATTCACGAGTGGCACCAAACCTGTTTGCATCTACCTCACCGGGCGATATGTTCGTGGTAAGAAATATTGGTAATATTATTCCGCCCTATAAAGCAGATATGACAGAGACATCTATTTTGTCTGTTTTTGAGTTTGGATTAACGAACTTACCAATTAAAGACATTATAATTTGCGGACACTCTAACTGTGGGGCCATGCACGCCATATTAAATGATAAAATTGAGTTTGAAGGCATCAGCAAGTGGTTAGCTTCGGCAAAAGATGCAAAATCGGCTGTTACGTTACTACCTGCGGGTTCTAATAATGAAGAAAAAGCTAATGCTATCTCTAAACTAAGTATACTTAGACAAATAGATCACTTAAAAACGTATCCGATGATTCAGCAAAGATTACAGCAGGGGGATTTAAAGCTCCATGGCTGGTATTTTGATATCAAAAATGCGGACGTCTATACGTATGACTTCTCAAATCAAAAGTACACCCTAATAGAGTAGATACAAAATACATTTTACTCGCCAACCACTTTTCATAAATGCATAAGCGTGTTAGGTAGCCTTATGACAAAGTTACTACAAGCATTGAACCCACATTTAGAAAGTAAAACCCATGTAATATGGGACTTTAATGGCACGCTACTAAATGATGTTGAACATACAGTAACAACCGTAAATTCTCTACTTGCAGAACATGAATTACCGCGAATCACATCAGACGATTATAAAAAGATTTTTGATTTCCCTGTCGTCGACTATTATATAAAACTGGGGTTTGATTTTAAAAAAGAATCATTTGAAAGCCTGTGTGATAAGTTTACCACTAGATTTATGGGGGGCTTTAAAGAGGCTAGCGGTTTAATGCCCGACATTGAGCTAACACTATCGCTACTAAAAAAACAAGTGGGCAAGCAATCCATATTGTCAGCGGCAGAGCAGACAAGTCTTTTACATATTGTCGATCATCACAATATTTCTCAGCACTTTGATTACATCTATGGAATAGATACACACTATGCAGACTCTAAGATTGCTCGCGGAAAAGAGCTTTTAAAAATTGCTAATCATCCTCTAAATAAAACAGTGATTATTGGTGATACCATTCACGATCTTGAAGTTGGCGAAGAGCTCGGTATTGATGTTATACTTGTTGCTCACGGTCATCAATGTTCTACTAGGCTTAAAAAGCATCATGATACGGTTATTGAGTTTTAAACAACCTAATAAGAATTAAATATCAAAAGAGTCGTCAACATTCATAATATGCGGTAGTATGTTGCCATGAAAAACGTTGTTATTATTGGCGGAGGCTTTGCCGGCATTAATGCGGCAAAATCTTTGGCTCAATCTAAAGATTTAAAGATTACACTGATAGATCGCCGAAACTATCATTTGTTTCAACCACTTTTATATCAAGTGGCCACTGCGGGCTTATCACCAGCAGAGATCGCTAGCCCCATTCGTGCAATCATGAATCCTTATCCCAATGTTGATGTTTGCCTTGGAAATGTTAAGAGTATTGATAAAAAAAATAAAACAGTACAAACAGAAAATGATGAATATCAATATGACTACCTGATTCTCGCCTGCGGGGCAAAACATAGCTACTTTGGACATCCAGAGTGGGAGGACTATGCTCCGGGTCTAAAAACTTTAGAGCAGGCCACAGAAATGCGCAGACGAATTCTCTTGGCATATGAAATGGCTGAGATGGAAAAAGATCCTACAAAACAAAAAGAGCAACTAACGTTTTTAATTGTTGGGGGAGGGCCGACAGGAGTTGAGTTGGCAGGAGCGATTGCTGAGATATCTAGGTTTACGCTTGAAAAAGACTTTAGACACATTGATCCCTCAAACACAAGAATCATATTAATTGAAGCGGGTAAAAGAGTTTTGTCTAGTTTTAGTCCAAAACTATCAAAAGCTGCCACTCGTGACCTAGAAAGATTGGGTGTGCAAATATGGACTGGAACAAGAGTCACTAAAATCAGTGAAAACGAAGTGCAGTTGGGGGGAGAAACCTTAAAGGCTTCTACAATTCTCTGGGCAGCAGGTGTCGCGCCTTCAAGTTTAGGAAAGGACCTAAACACCACCCTCGACTCCGTGGGTAGGGTTGTGGTGCAAAGCGATTTGTCCATAGAAAATCATCCAGAAATATTTGTCTTAGGTGATCAAGCGGCATTTATGACAAAAACAGGTGCCCTACCAGGCTTGGCTCCTGTGGCAATACAACAAGGAAGGTGGGCTGCCAAAAATATTCTTTTGGATTTAAAATCAAAGTCAAGAAAACCGTTTAAGTATATAGACAAGGGTGCAATGGCTACGGTTGGTAGAAAGAAAGCCGTTATGCAAGCTTTTGGCTTAGAAATGTCAGGATTTGTTGCTTGGTTAGCCTGGCTTTTTGTACATATTTATTATTTAGTTGGTTTTAAGAATAGGTTCTTTGTGTTTTATCAATGGACGTGGTCCTATTTTACCTTTTCTAAGGGTGCTAGGCTTATTAGTAATCCAAATTGGAAGTCCCAAGCCAATGATAAGAATAACTAAAGCATTTTTCGAAAATCATCCCAAGATAAAACTTTTATTCCTAGCTCGTTTGCCTTTTCTAATTTCGAGCCGGCTTCTTCTCCGGCAAGCACATAGTGAGTTTTTTTACTAACACTTGAAGATACTTTACCCCCAGCGCTTTCAATCATGTCTTTTACTTTATTTCTGTCTTGCGGAAGTGAACCAGTAACTACAAAAGTGAATCCCTTTAAGGGCTGTGGACCTGAAGCCGTATTTGACTCTAAAACAATTCCGGCCGCTAACAGCTCTTTAATTTCACGCAAAAAAACCTTGTCGTTTAACACATGCATAAGTTCTTTTACAATTTTAGTACCTATTTCTTCGACCTCTAAAAGTTGTTCTTCGCTGGCGCTTAAAAGCGCTTCAATGGTTTGAAACTTTGCTGCTAAATTTTTTGCAGTTTGCTCTCCGATAAATCGAATGCCTAGTGAAAAAATAAATCGCGATAGATTGGATTTTTTAGACGCCTCGATGCTTGCTAGCAGGTTCTCTGTAGATTTTTTTCCTTGTCGATCAAGACTAAGTATTTTTTCTTCATTCAATTTGTAGATATCACTAAAGCTCTTGATAAAGCCATTGTCGACAAAAGAGTCTATCCATTTATCACCGAGTTTTTCAATGTTCATAGCTCGTCTAGAAACAAAATGCTTAAGACTTTCTTTGATTCTTGCGGGACATAAAGAGTTGGGACAACGAGTTTTTACTTCATTCTCTTCTTTTACAACACTTGTACTACATATTGGACATTTAGAGGGTAGTTTGTAAGGTTTAGAGTTTTTTGGATGTTCGCCCACAACACTGACAATTTCAGGGATAACATCGCCGGCCCTGTGAATTATCACAGTATCACCTACCCTTACATCTTTTCTATCAATCTCATCTTGGTTGTGTAGTGTAGCGTTAGTAATTGTAACGCCACCGACATTTGCAGGCTTCATAATCGCTACAGGAGTTAGTGCGCCAGTTCTACCCACCTGTACAATGATATCTTCAATGACTGTTTGGCTTTGCTCGGGCGTAAATTTAACAGCCGTTGCCCACCTAGGGTTTCTTGCCACAAAGCCTAATTCGTTTTGCAGATGCACAGAATTGATTTTTACAACAATACCATCAATGTCAAAAGGGAGATCATGCCTTTCCTCTTCAATTTTACGGTAATAAGATACTATTTTCTCTGCTCCAAAGGCAATTTCACGAAGTTTTTTGTCACAAAAAGGAATTCCTTCATTTTTAAAAATATCATAAATATCAGATTGTTTTTTTATATCAACGCCCTCTGTAGAGCCAAGTCCATAAGCCATAAAGCGCAGCTTTCTAGAGGCAGAAATACTAGAGTCTAGTTGTCTAATACTACCAGCGGCAGCGTTTCTTGGGTTTGCAAACTCTTCTAATCCATTCTCGCTTTGGCGCTCATTAAGATCTTTAAAGTCTTCTTTTAGCATAATGACTTCACCACGAACCTCTAAGAGAGGGTATGAAGTTTTTAATTTTAAAGGGATAGATCGAATTGTGCGAACGTTTGTGGTGACGTCCTCACCGATGAGCCCATCTCCTCTTGTTATGGCACTTACAAGAAGACCATTTTCATATACTAACTCCATGGCAAGGCCATCAAACTTTAACTCTGCTAAGTACTCAAAGCTCTCCTCTGTAACTAAAACTTTTTGCGCCCGTTTTTCGAATTCGTAAAGATCTTCTACCGAGTATGAGTTTTGTAAAGATAGCATGGGGGTACGGTGGGCCTTTTTTTCAAACTTATCCAAAGCAATTGTAGGCTTGCCTCCTTCAGAAAGAGACGCTGCTCTTATAAAATCCATTTGTCCTCCCACACCGGAATATTGATAGGGACCAATAGTGTCTGCGCAAACTTGCCCAGTTAAATCTATTT
>JAGRAL010000291.1 GCA_020434605.1 Bdellovibrionales bacterium | reverse complement strand
CTAAAGATTAAATCCTTACATCTAACGGGTGGTAGTAGGTATAGAAGTCATGAGACGATAAACCAATCAAGTTAGAAATCGCATCACTTTCTTGATCCATGAATTCGACAAAGTTAGTGATGATTTCTTTAGAGTCGTTTAAAGCTTTTTCTACATCCGGGTGTTCGTATAATTCTTCGATCAAAGCGTAGGAAGATTCTTTTAAAATCACCGCTTTTTCTGATGAACTAAGTGAACTATCTGTCACACGATCGTGCACATATTTTTTAAACTCTTGTTTATCTTCTTCTTTGATATGAAAAACATCCGTTTTCGCACTTTTTAAGCGATCAATTTTGTCTTGGCTTAAGCTATCCCCACTCTTTAGATAACAAATAAATTTGCCGTTGATCAAAATGTAAAGATCAAAAGTAGTGCTTTTGTTAGGCACCATTGCTGCGACTCTAATTCTTAAGTATTCACCGTGGGTTTCATCTGAAGCTGCACTCATGAAATTAGTTTGACATGATTTTTATTTAAGTCCAAATAAAAGGTAGTGGGTGAGATTCAATATAATACAGATATTCAATATTTAAAGGGTGTAGGCCCTAAACTCTCTAGTCTTTTGGCGGGTAGAAACATCTATAAAGTAAAAGACTTACTTGAGTGGTATCCACGAGCTTATGAAGATCGAAGACAAGCCAGAAACATAAGATCATTAAAAGCGAATGAACTGGTGAGCATGGTTGCCACTGTTCGAAAGGTCTCAACTCAGCCACTGGGTAGAGGACATAGAAAGATGTATCTAGTGCTCTTAGGCGATGAGAGCGGCTTTGTTACCTGTAAGTTTTTTAGAACTCCCTATAAAGGATACTTTGAAAGGTTTCAGCCAGGCACACAAGTTCGTGTTGTGGGTAAGACAAGTCTTTACAGAAATAATATTGAGTTTCATCACCCTGACCTTAGAGATTTTGATGAAACAGAAAATGAAGATAGAATTGTTGCCATCTACACAGAGACAGATGGACTTCCTCCAAGAAAAGTTAGAAACATTTTAACAACTGCTCTTTTGGGTTTAAAAGGAAAACACATAGACCCTCTGCCTGCTTGGTTACGAGAAAAATACAATTTGATTGGACGAGAGGAAGCGATCACAAAAGTTCATATCCCACCGCAAGAGCCAGACCCAGATTTTTTATTGGGTAAATCTATTTATCATGAGCGTCTTATTTTTGATGAGTTTTTTTGGTTAGAGTTATACTTAGCCTCTAGAAAGACTGGAGTAGAGAGAGAAATAGGCCCAGAGGTAAAAGATAACCTAGCAAACGTAAGTACATTAGAAAAATCTTTACCGTTTGAATTGACGGGTGCACAAAAAAAATCTTTTGAAGAGATTAAAACAGATATGCTGAAACCCTATCCAATGCATAGACTTGTCCAGGGGGATGTGGGGAGTGGTAAAACGGCAGTGGCGTTGCTCTCTTGTGCCTATGCCATTCGAAATGGTTTTCAGACAGCTATAATGGCACCTACTGAGATTCTTGCCGAGCAGCACTTAAAAAATGCAATTAAATTTTTAAC
>JAGRAL010000290.1 GCA_020434605.1 Bdellovibrionales bacterium | reverse complement strand
GATACCAATTCCAATTTAATTTTTGGCTCGTCGGTGTGATTGATACATTCAATTAGATCGACCAGGTGGTAGTACACAAGCTTTGAGAACATACCAGGTTGAACTTGGATCACTCCATCACCCTGTACCTGAAACTCCATAGCTATAGATTTTGTAATCAGTTCGCTATTTAACAACTCATATAGCGTCATACAGAGTAGGTCAAAATCAAAAGGCTTCTTATTCTCTTTGGGGTCCTCAAGAATCAAGAACTCTGACAGTTGAACCATTCGGTCCATACCTTTGATTCCACTTGTAATGGATCTCATGAGTGGAGCCAAATTCCGAGCCGAAGGGTTGGCTCCTAGGGCGGCTTCCAAATCGTTAGAAGACTGAATCAATCTTTTGGTTTGAGTTTCCAAAGATCGAAGCAATCGGAGTGATTGAAAATTAGTTAAGTCGGAGTCGACGGCCATAGGATTAAATTGCTGGTAGATAAACCTTAAGTAAACTGAAAAGTGCCCCAAAACTAAACTTAATTTATTTATTGCACAGGGCTAATTCAAGCTAGGCAAAAGTTTCCCGGTTTTTTAGGAGCCTATTCTTAGAGGTTGCAGTGCGCGACCTTGGGATAGATTATTTGCTACTTAAATAATCAGTTAAAGACTCAAAATGAAACACCGATAGGTCTGATGTAGGAAAAGTACTTTCCTACGAGAACCCATAGAAACCATGGATAGGTTTCTTATGTATTAACTCTTCACGGAGGAGGAGAAAGATGGGACTCAGAGTAAATACCAACGTGGCGTCGTTGAATGCTCAACGAAACCTCTTTGGAACAAAATCACGACTCGATGGGAGTCTTGAAAAATTATCGTCGGGCCAACGGATTAACCGTGCGGGTGACGATGCAGCCGGTCTGGCAATCTCAGAGAACTTAAGAGCACAGATCAGAGGCTTGAAGCAAGCTGGCCGAAACGTCCAGGATAGTATTTCACTTATCCAGGTCGCAGAGGGTGGATTGAACGAAACCTCTAATATCTTAATTCGATTGAGAGAACTTGCCGTACAAGCCGCATCAGACACGATCGGACCAGTGGAACGACAATTTCTAAACGTGGAATACGATCAGTTAGTATCAGAGATTGACCGTATTGCTGAAGTGACTGAATTTAACGGTACCTCATTATTAAGTGGTACAGGTGCAATTCTAGATTTCCAAGTAGGTATCAGAAATGACCCAATGTTAGACCGTATCTCTTTTGATGCGGCAAAAGCTGATGCGAACTCAGCAGCTCTAGGTGTAAATTTAACAAGTGTAGGGGATAAAGCCTCAGCACAAAACGCCTTAAGTGCCGTAGATGCCGCGATTATGTCGGTATCAGCGATGAGAGCTGACTTCGGTGCAATCCAAAATAGATTGCAATCAACAATCAGTAACTTAGCTATTGCAACAGAAAACATGGCCGCAGCGAACTCTCGTATTAGAGATGTCGATGTAGCTGAAGAAACAGCAGAATTAACGAAAAACAATGTGCTTTTACAAGCCGGCACTGCCGTACTTGCACAAGCCAATCAGTCCACTGGAACTGCACTAACACTCTTGAACAGCACGATGAGATAATAACTTATCTCTGAATGTGGTTTAAGATCTTTGACTTAGGAATAAATAACCTGGTTCGAAGTGAGTGGGCAAAGTAAGACTGAGCTTTTAGACAATTAATGTTTCCTGCAATCGTGGGTAGGCCTGACGGGCCTATCCACACCTAATGATTGCCAATGACCAAATCTGGTCTCTATCTTTTTATCTACACTAGAAATTTTTTTTAAAAACTGGACTCGAATAAATCTCCATTTCTGTCGATCAGTAATGTGGAAGAAGCATGTTGCTAATTCTATAAACCCACAGGTGCATGATGTACCTATAGGCCAAAATGGAAGGCCAAAGATCACGGAGGATTTTTTTATGCAAGGAGGATAACATGGGATTACGAATTTCCACTAACGTGGCGTCCCTGAATGCACAAAAAAGTCTAGTTGGTACTAAATATCAATTAGAAAGATCCCTAGCTAGATTGTCATCTGGTTTCAGGATTAACCAAGCATCAGACGATGCCGCAGGCTTAGCGATAAGCGAAAAGTTAAAAGGGCAAATCAAAGGTTTATATCAAGCCGGAAGAAATGCTCAAGACGGTGTGTCGTTAGTGCAGGTTGCGGAAGGCGGCTTGAATGAAGTTTCAAGCATGTTGATTAGACTGAGAGAATTAGCCATCCAAGCCTCATCTGACACCATTGGAGATACGGAGAGAAAGTTTATTGATGTGGAGTATCAGCAGCTAAAGTCGGAAGTACAGAGGATTGCTGAGGTCACTGAGTATAACGGAACTGATTTATTGAATGGTACTGGTGGTATCATGGATATTCAGGTAGGGATTAACAACGATCCATTTAAAGATCGAATCTCTTTTAACTCAGCGGCAGCTGATGCATCATTAGAAGCTCTAGGAATTGTGGCCGAATCTGTGGCCTCAAAGCAAGGAGCCCAAATGAGTCTCTCGAGAGTGGATGATGCGATTGTTTCTGTAAATGCGATTCGTGCCAATTTTGGTGCGCTTCAAAACAGACTTCAGTCGACAATACAAAACATCAACATCTTCAATGAGAACTTGTCGGCCGCTAATTCTCGTATCAGAGATACGGATATAGCAGCAGAGACTGCCGAAATGACGAGAAACCAGATCTTAATGAGAGCGGGTATCTCGGTACTAGGACAAGCAAACGCAACATCTCAGATGGCACTTGCACTTCTAGAGTAAAAGGTACCAGGTTCCTTTTTCGGGTCATGCCGCGTTGTAATAGAAATAGACCTCCCAGATTTGGTGACGCTAAGTCTGGGAGTTTAAAAAAGTTTAGGTTTATTAGTCAGACAAGATGTTTGGTAGATACCTAGCCGTAAATAGATTCTTCAAGGAGGAATTATGAGATCTGTAGCCTATGAATGGTACGTAAACATGAGTTTAGTTTTTATGACCGGGTTTTTAGTAATTTATAGTTTGGTTTAAATCTCAAAAATCATGTATTAAAATAGCTATTTGTCCGGTTGAATATTAACCGGACATTTTTTTGATCATTTTCAAAATACACACTACACAACTTGGCACTTTATTTGAAGTATAAGATTGAATCTCAAATAAGTACTAGGTTCTCCAAAAAGAGTATCCATCGTAAAACTCTCCAGATTCTTACTTGGGATAATTTTATCCGTATGGCGGATAATTATAAAATAATGTTTAATATTTAAAAATAAGAGCTAAAGTAGTAAGGAGCATCTTTCGATGAGCGAAGTAGAATTTGTAAAGATATTAGAAAAATCAGGGTTTGTCAGACAACAAGCCGAGGCGCAGGTTAAGGTGATGAGTGATTTTACTAAAAATTTAGCAACTAAAGATGATCTTGAATGTTTTGCAACAAAGGATGATTTGAAAGCAGCACTAAAAGACTATGCTACAAAATCAGATTTAAAGTATGAAATTCAACTTGTAAACAATAGAATTGAGGCCATAGCAAATACAATCATAGTTAAACTAGGTAGTTTGATGGTTGCTTTGTTTGTGATTACTGGAACCGTGGCCACTATTGTTGGATTATGGTTAGCTAAAATATAATTTATTTTCTAATATAGTTTGAAAAAGCCACAACACTTAAGCCGACGGCAGTAAAAAAGCATACAGCTGTAAAGGTTGGCATATCAAAAAAGCCTTTAGCAGACTGGTGTGTACTTAGTGCGATAGCCGCCGAGATTAAAAGCGCTCCAATCACTAGTCCTAAAAATAAAATGTGAGAACTTTTTTGAATAGTTCTTTGTAACTCATCAAATTCTTCTAAGCTCACTTTTGTTCTATAATTAGGAGAATTTACTTTTCTTAAGACCTGCTTTAGTTGTCTTGGTAAACTTGAAATTACATCAGAGGAATCCCTAAGCATAACAGATAAGGTCTTTACAATTTTACTAGGATCATATCGATGTTTTAAAATTTCAGAAGCAAATTGTTCGGTGTATTGCAAAAGGTCAAAGTCATCTACAAGAGATCTTCCCATGCCCTCAATAGTTACGATGGCTTTAAAGTATAATAACAACTCGTTGGGTACAATTAGACCGTATCTTGCTGCAATTGTTGTGGATTCCATTAACAATTTTCCAATATCAACATTTTTAAACGTCAATCCATGATATGGAGAAATCAAGTTTCTAAGTTGGTGGGCAAATTTATCAACTTCAACGCCTTCGGTGTAGGGAGCAAGGTCAACAAACTCATATGCTAGTTGTTCGTAATCTTCATTAGCTAGTGCTAAGAGCATTACAGATATAGATTCTCTGATTTTAATACTTAGTCTTCCAACAATACCAAAATCGACCACACCGATTTGGTTGTTAGGTAAGATAAATATGTTTCCTGCATGTAAATCCCCGTGAAATAACCCATCACGAAATACCATTTTTAAAAATGCACGAAGTCCTTCTTCGACAACAAAGTTGGGGCTAACTCCCATTAACTTTGTTGCATTCGCTTCGCTTAGACGCTTACCGATTAATTCTTCCATGGTTAAAACTTTTTCGGTTGTGAACTCTAAATAGACCTTTGGTATTTTAACAACGGGATCACCTTCAAAATTGGCTGCCACGCGTAGCATATTGTTGGCTTCAATAATAAAGTTTGTTTCGTAATCTAGAGCTTTAAAAAATTCATCAACCATTCCCACCGGGTTATACACACGTGATTCGGGAACATAGCGATCTAAAAGGCTTGCGATATTATATAAAATCCCTAGATCTTCTTGAATAATAGGGATGATCTTTGGCCTTTGGACTTTAATTACTACCTTTTCGCCGGTTTTTAAAACGGCTCTATGAACTTGGGCGATAGAGGCAGCGGCAAGTGGGGTAGAGTCAAAGGATTGAAATATTTCAGATAGAGGGGAGTCAAACTCATCTTGGATGACTCTCTCAATTTCCTCGAATTTAATGGCAGTAACATTATCTTGTAGCTTTTTAAATTCTTCGATGAATTCCTCAGGAACTAAATCAGGTCGTGAGGATAAGAGTTGCCCAAATTTAACAAAGGTGGGGCCTAATTCTTCAAAAGCTAGGCGAAGACGCTCTGGTACCGTAAGATTGGTGATATCTTTGCTACCACTGCTGCCAATGAATTTACCTAGATTTATTTTTTCTGCTAGATTTTGAAACCCGTGATTTGCGAACACGCTTACTATTTTTCTTAGTCTTTTTACGCTTTTTATCGTGTTTCCAATCGGGTTTCTTTTCACTTGTCGCATGTTTACGCTCACCTTTTTTTGGGCCTTCAAATCGATCTACATCTGACGCTAATAAAAAGTCAATTTGGCCCAACTCAACATTAACATTTGAAACAATTACTTGTAGGGGCATTCCAAGGTGATAGCGATAACCTGAGCGCTTTCCAACAAGCTGTAATCGTTCTTCGTCGAATTCAAAATGATCTTTTCCAAGATCATCCATACGAATTAAACCATCTACATCAAAACTACGCAAGCTTACAAAAACACCAAATTTAGCAACGGAAGTAACTACGCCCTCAAACTCTTTGCCAATATGCTTTTGGATAAAGCGAGCACGCTTAATACCTGTTAAAAACCTTTCAGCTTTTACAGATCGTTGTTCGGTGGCGCTACAATGAGTTGCCATTGAGCGTAAATCATCTTCAGAAATTAGCTGATAGTCATGATGCGTTGGTATGAAGCATTTTAACAATCGATGTACAATCAAATCTGGGTAGCGTCGTATTGGTGAAGTAAAGTGAGTGTAATACTCAAAGCCCAAGCCAAAGTGACCGTTTGCCTCTACAGTATATGACGCTTGCTTCATGGATCTTAAAACCAAGCGACTTAGAATCATACCTTCTTGTTTTCCTTCAAATTTTTTAAGTACAGCACTTAGTTTTTTTTGCAATAGCCCACCAGAAACATTCATGTCAGAGCCAAAGGTATTTAAAAAGCTTTGCAGTAAATGAATCTTTTCTTGATCTGGTTTTTCATGGGTTCTTGAGATGCTAGGAATATCTTTTGAATGTAAAAATTTAGCTACGGCAACATTCGCTGACAACATCATCTCCTCGATCAGTTGATGCGCAAATAGCCTTTCAGATCTGATGATATCGATTGGGTTACCTAGCTCATCTATAACAATTTCTGTCTCTGGTACTTCTAAATTTAAAGAACCTTCTCTAGTCCTTTTGGCCATTAAGATTTTTGCAAGGTCAGCAGCTCTTAAAATTACATCTTTTACTGGATCTAGTTTTTTGGGCCCTTCGCCGTCGATCACTTCTTGTGCCTCACCGTAGGTAACTCTGGCTTTAGAGTTCATAACCCCTTCATAGATTTCGGTCTTTGTTAGCGTACCTGAAAAATCAATCCACATTTCTGCTACCATACAAAGTCGATCGACATTGGGTTTTAGCGAGCATAGTTCGTTACTTAAGATTTCTGGTAACATCGGCTCAACAAACCTTGGAAAGTAAGATGAGTTACCTTTTGCATAGGCGTCTTCGTTAAGTGCAGTGTCTGGTTTTACATAGTGACTTACATCAGCGATAGCCACCCATAAATGAAAACCTTTACCATCTGTTTCTACATAAATGGCATCATCAAAATCTTTAGCTGTAACACCATCGATGGTAATTAAAGGTAAATCACGCAAGTCTTTTCGCTTTTTGCAATCCTCTGGATTTACCTCAGGTTTAAGGTGACTTATCTCATTCATGGTTTTTCGACTAAATCCCTCAGGAATTCC